>JAUIBJ010000055.1 GCA_030428025.1 Alphaproteobacteria bacterium | reverse complement strand
CCATCATCCACCGCATGCGGTCCGGCAGGGACATCGCCCAGACCCATTTCGAGATCTCGCGCTCCTGGATGTAGAACCTGGTGTTGGGGAAATCCTCGACATTGCCGAAATGGTCGAAATGGGCATGCGTGATGAAGCAGGTATCCACCTCCTCGGGCGTGACGCCGACCTCGGCCAGAACGGTCTTGGGGTCGCGCCAGTTCTCGACGCCGAACCGGTCGCCAAGGGTCTTGCCGTAGTCCTTGTCGTTATAGCCCACATCCACCATCGCGACGTGGTCGCGGCCCTTGATGACGACATAGCAATAGGGAAGCTTCACATAGCCCTGGTTGTGCGCTCCGTAGACCACGCCGCTTTTGTGGTAATTGGGGACATAACAGTATTCCAGAACCCAGATTGAATAGTCAGCCATCGTTTCCTCCCTTGGATGTGTTGCCCCTGCGGCCCGGTTAGCGGGCGCAACAACAGCAGGCGTTTGAAAAATCCACCATCTCCAGACCGGCCTTTTCCGAACTTGCGGCCTGAAGATGTGCATAGGCGCGCTTGATCCGCAGCCCGACGGAATCGAGCGCGTCCTCAAGCGACGTCCTGTCGCGGATGCCCGAGAAGGTTTTCAACGCCGCGCGCGAAAACCCGAGCGCCGCTTCGAGCTGTGCTCTGTGCGCCCTTGTGGCCTGGGGCGAGGCGAGTGCGGCCAGCCGTTCGCTTGCGTCCTTCAGGCGGGCCTCGCAGGCGGCCAGTTCGGGCAGATCCCGGATGGCGCTCTGGGTGGTCAGGCGCGCAAGAATCGACAGCCCGGCGATCTGCCCGATCACACGCCGCAGATCCTCGTAGATCGGGCGGCACTGCGCGGCATAGGCCGCCACCTGTTCAGAGCCCAGGGTCGCGGCCAGTTCCTGCGGAGCGGGCACCGCGGCCGGCGCGGGCCCGTCGAGAGACAGGATGCAGTCGGGCTTGTGCGTCTGCACGAGGCGCGTGAAAAGGCCGGTCTGTTCACTCATCGCTTTTCCTCCGGCTTGCGACCGTGCCGCGTTCCACCAGCGGCCCCGGGGTCAGATGCAGGGTGCGTTGCTCGACATCGGCAGAGGTGGCAAGCTCACGCGCCAGCTCCGCCGTCGCCGCCATCATCTCGTCCAGGGGCTGGGCGATCGTCGTCAGCCTGTGCGACGGCCAAGCGGCCATCGCGATGTCGTCGTAACCGATGACGGAAATGTCTTCCGGCACGCGCAATCCGATGCCTTCCTGTACGCCTTCGATGAACCCGATTGCGACAATGTCGTTCGCGCACAGCACCCCGTCGGGACGAACCGGCAGGTTTTTCAGGGACAGGCCGGCGGCATAACCAGCCCCATAGGTGAATTCGCCCGCCTCGATGACCTGAGGCCTTGGCAGACCGCGCCGTTCCGCCTGTTCGCAGAACCCTTGCCGGCGTTCGATATTGGTCGAGGCGTCCGGAAAGGCCGAGACATAGAGCAGATCGTGGTGGCCGAGATCGGCCAGGTAATTCGCCGCGCGCCGGCCGCCTTCGATATTGTCGCAGGAGATGCCGAACCCCAGCCCGTCGGCCGAAAGGCGGTTGAAAAAGATGACCGGCGACCCGGCGGCCTCACATCTTTCACGGGCGTGGGATTTCAGGTTGGTTGCCAGAACGATCATCAGATCGGGCTGGTAGGTCAGAAGCAGGTCGACGGCCTCGTCGATGCCGTCCGGCTGTTGCGCCGAGGCAAGCATCACGTTCATGCCCTGCTGTTGCAGCAGGGCCGTGAGGCGCGTCATGACTTCGGGGTAGAATGGGTTGGTCAGGTCGGAAACGACCATGCCGACGATCTGCGTCTTCTTCGTGATCAGGCTTTGGGCAAAGGGGTTCGGCCGGTACCCGATCTCGCTTGCGCGTTTCAGAACGGCCTTGCGCGTCGCTTCGGCAATCACAGCATCGGGATAGAACGCGCGAGACACGGTGGAAACCGACATGCCCAGATCGCGCGCCAGATCCTTCACGGTTATCCTGTTATGCTTCGTCTTGGGCATCGTTCTTCCGAATTGTCTCAGGCGCCTGAACCGGGTTTACCGTATCGGCTGGTTTCCTACATGCAGATCGGTGCCAAATCGATGGAAAACGCCCGGCCGGAGCAAGACCCGGCCGGGCCATGGATCGGGTTACGGCTGAACCGTCGCTTCGATCTTGGTCAGCTTGTAGGGGTCTTCAGGCCATTCGCAGCGGTTGCAGTTGATCCCGGGCATGTCCGGGGCCTCGGCCACCTCTGCGGGAAGCGCCTGGATCGTCGCGCCCGGAACCGGCGTGCCATTCAGGGCCGACTCGACATTCACTTCCGGCAGGAGTTCCGGATTGAGAACCTCGGAGACGAAAGAGGACGGCACCTTCTCCGGCGGGAACACGTTGCAACCATTCTCATAGCTGTCGCCTTCGCACACCTTCACCGCGTCGGCGGGCACCCAGGGCAGAGGATATTCGATGTTCATCGGTTCCAGCTCGCGCTTTCCAGTCAGGATTTCCATGGCCAGCTTGAAGGCATAGCCCGACTGCGCCGGGGGCGATCCGGCCGACACGCCGCTCAGCCCCTTCTCCTGCATCTCCGGATCGGCCAGAGCCAGACGGAAGCCGGCAGAGTTCTCGCCGGTCATCGGCACCAGACGGTCGCCGGCATCGAGCAGAGCCAGAATCGCGCCGTATTCGCCGGCCTGTGCCCAAATCCCATCAACATCCGGGTGCGCGGTCAGTGCCTTGGCGGTTTCCTGCTGCGTGGTCCGGTCATCCCAGTAGGAATAGTATTCAGCCACCACTTCGATGCCGGGATACTGCTCGAAGATGTGCATTGCGCCGTCAGTGTGACGCTGGTCGACCGAGTTGCCCGGAACCCCGCGCGACAGGAAGATCTTACCCTTGCCCTCCAGTTCGTTCACCAGCGCCTGCGCGGTGTTTTCGCCAAAGCCGGCCGACAGGTAACTGACATTGTAGGCGCAGCTTTCGGTGACGGTGGCGTCATACATGAAGAACAGCACACCTTCCTCGCAGCCCCGCTTCACGGTCCGGTTCAGCGCCGTGGACGAAATCGGGAAGCTGATGATCGCATCCGCGCCTTCGTCGATCATGCTTTCATAGGCCGAGATCTGTGCCTGCGGGTCCGTGCCCGAGATAACTTCGGTCAGTTCGACCATTTCATCATATGGCGGCGTCTTGGCCAGAGCCTTGACGATATTGGCGGCCTCGGACTGCCAGGCGTTGCCGGAATAGGACAGGCTCAGATAGACCTTGAATTTTTCGTCTTGCGCCTGCGCCGGTTCGATCAGACCGACGGACGCAGCAGCGAGCCCGATCGCGGCCGCCGTTGTTCTGGTCAGTAGTTTCTTCATGGTGGTCTCCTCCTTGTTGAGATGGAACGCGTGCGGGCCTAGCGACCCATCGCGCGCAGTTTTTGAAACAGTTCTTCCCGCAAAAGCAGCAGGGCGATCAGGATGATCGATCCTTCGATGATCGTTCTCAGGCCGAAATCCATCCCGAGCGCGGAAATGATCGTGCCCAGGATCGTCAGGAGAAGCGCCCCGCCGACCGTCCCGACGAAGCTGCCCCGCCCGCCGAGGATCGACGACCCGCCGATTACGACGGCGGCGATCGACGGCAGCAGATAGTCGTCGCCCATGCGCAGCGTCGCGCCGCTGGAATAGCCGACCAGCGAGATACCGACGAGCCCGGCGCACATTGCGCTCAGGACATAGGGAAGGATGCGCATCGCCGTGACGGGCACGCCGGCATTCCTTGCCGCATCCATGTTCGTGCCGATCGCATAGAGGTAACGGCCATAGACAGAGCGGCTCTGGAACAGCCAGCCGGCCAAGGCAAAGCCGATCAATGCCCAGATCGGCGCCGGCACGCCCAGCATCTCGCCCTTCATCAGCGCCACCGCGGCATCCGGTGCCGAGCCGCGGGGCGTGCCCTTGGTGTAGCCGAGAAGGGCCGAGGCCACGATGATTGACATGGCCATGGTCATTATGAAGGGCGGCACGCGCAGCCAGATGATGCCGATGGCCGAGGCCAGCCCCACCAGCCCGCACAGGATCAGTACGGCGGGCAGCAGATACCATTCCGCCGGGTTGCCGGCGCCGATCCAGCTGGTTGCGAGGATGCCGCCCATGGTGATGGTTGCCGGCAGCGACAGGTCCAGCCCGCCGGTCAGGATCACGACACCCTGCCCGAATGAAAGGATGACAAGGAAGAAACCCAGCACAAGCACCGTCTCCACCTGCGACCAGGAGCCGAGCGCGGGATTGATGAGCCGCGCACTCATCAGAAGCACGACGCAGAGCACCGCGACGCTGACGGTGCTGATTGTCTCGCGGCTGATCCGGGCACTGCCGCGCGCGTCGCCCGCCTGGGCAAAGCGGTCCCGGTCGGTGGTCGTCTTGCCGGTGAGGTTCATTTTCCTTCTCCCAGGCGTGCGAGCTGGGCGCTGAAGACAACGGCCAGGATCAGCACCAGCCCCTGAAAGACGCCGGTGTAGAAGGACGAGACCCCGCTGGAGAAAAGCACTTTCTGAAGCAGGGTCAGCGTCGCCGCTCCAACGATCGAGGCAAACACGCCCCCGCGCCCGCCCGACAGCGAGGTCCCGCCAAGCGCCACGGCCGCGAAGGACAATAGCAGGAAGGGTGTGCCCGAGGTGGGGTTGCCCGTCGCGGTCTGGGCGCTGAGCATGAACCCGGCCAGGCCATAGGCGCAGCCGGCCACCACATGGGCCATAAACCTCACCCGGACGGTGTTGATGCCGGACAGCGCCGCCGAAGTCTCGTCGGCGCCTATGGCATAAAGCGAAATCCCGAACGAGGACCGTTTCATGACCATCCAGATCAGGATGATCGCGCCCAGAACCAGCCCGGAGACGGGGATCAGCTTGAAAAGCCTGTCGGTCATCTCGTAGGTGATCCACTCGGCAACATAGCCGCCGGGCGCCTTGAGAATGACAAGCGCGATCCCCTGACAGATGATCATGGTGGCCAGCGTCGCGGCGATGGACTGCAGCCGCAGGAACGCGACCAGATAGCCATTGACCGCTCCGACCACGATACCGATCCCGAGGCAGATGAGGACCGAGACCGCCGCCCCCCCCGGCCCCTCCAGCGGGTAGACCGCCAGGGTCACGTTGCAGATCGAGATCACCCCGGCGACCGACAGGTCGAACCCGCGGCTGAGCACGATGATGGCCTGCCCGGCAGCGGCCAGGGCCAGCGGCGCGGTGTTGTTGACGAGAGCGGCGATCGAGTAGGAGGTCAGCGCCTTGGGCTGCTGGATGGCATAAACCGCGTAAAGCGCGACATAGACCAGGACGATCAGCCAGGCCCCCTTCGCAAGGCGAAGCATCAGGCGTTGGAATTGACCGGGGGACCGGTCTGTGTCAGTCTGCGCGATCGTCATGCAGGGCTCCGTTCGGCAATCTCGGGCTTGGCATGGCCGAGCATCGCCGCCACAAGCCTTTGCTCGGAAAGGTCATCCCGCTCGAATGTGCTGAAAACGCGCCCGCTGTAGAGCACGAGGCACCTGTCGGCCAGTTGCACGAGTTCCGGCAGTTCCGAAGAATAGAACAGCACCGCCCCGCCTTCGTCGGCAAAGGCCCGGATCGCCGTATAGATGGACTGTTTCGTGCCCACATCCACGCCGCGCGACGGATCGAAGAGCAGCAGCGTTTTCGCACCGGTCGCCAGCGTCCGCGCGATCAGCGCCTTTTGCTGGTTGCCCCCCGACAGTTCGCCGATGGAAAAGTTCAGATAGCGCGGCGCCATTTCGACCTTGTCGGCCGCCGCCTGTGCCACCGCCTTTTCGCGGCGCCCCGAAATCAGCGAGGCGCTTGATACCTTCGACATGACCGGCAGCACGATATTGGTCGCGGCGCTGAGGCCGGACAGGATGCCTTCCGTCTTTCGCTCTTCGGGCAGGAAGGCTATTCCGCTTCCGGTCCTGAGCGCATTGCGCGGGCTGGAGAGTTTCACCGGCTTGCCGTCGATCTCGATGCGTCCCTCCACCGGGTGAAGAAGGCCTGCCAGCATATGAAACAGCGCCTGCTGGCCCTGGCCTTCCAGCGCCGCCAGGCCAAGCACTTCCCCAGGCTGAAGGGAAAAGCCGATGTCGTGCAGCCCATGGCCGCCGAGCCCCTGAACGGTCAGGCGGGCGTTTCCGCCTTGGTCCGGCGCCGTCCGCCGCGACAGCCGCGCGTGGCCCGCCTTTCGGCCCACCATCATTTCGAAGATGTCGCTATCCGAGGCATCAGAGAGATCGACCGATGCGATGGACGAGCCATTCCGGAGCACCGTCGCTTCCGAGCAGATCTCCCGCACCTCCGCCAGGCGGTGGGAAATGTACAGGACCGATACGCCCTTGCGGATTTCCAGGTCGATTCTTTCGAAAAGCCAGTCCGTCTCGGCAAGCGATGCCGTCGGTTCATCGAGAATGAGCAGCTGCCCCGCATTCTCAAGGGCGCGGGTGATCTCGATCCGCTGACGGTCGGCAAGCGGCAGGTTGCTGATCTCGGCGGCCGGATCAATCCGCTGAAGGCCGTGGCGGGCAAGGATCTCTTCGCCGCGTTGCAGGGTTTCCCTGGCGGACACGATGCCGCCGCGCCCCTTGGGAAGACGGGGCAAAAGCAGATTCTGAGCCACAGTCAGGTTGGGGACCAGACTGAGTTCTTGAAATGCGGTGGCCACCTGCCGGCTGCGCGCGTCCATCAGTGACCTTGGGGCGTAGGGCCGCCCGTCGAGAAGCATTTCCCCCGAGTCCGGAGTGACCGCACCGGCGAGAATGCGCACGAGCGTCGACTTGCCGGCGCCGTTCTCGCCCAGAAGCGCATGCACGCTGCCCGAGGACAGGTTAATGTCGGCATTTTCCAGCGCGACCGTAGCCCCGTAGGTCTTGCGCAGCCTCTTCGCCTGAAGGAGGAACTGCCTACCTCCCGGGGGCTCTCCCCCGGCACCGAGCGGATCATCGAACATCTGTCTTCTCCCGAATTCTCGGACCACGTCGTGGTTATGCAAACGTTCTCTGAGAACGTTCTCATACTCACTTGAGGGATGGGCTCGAGTCAAGAGATTTCGGAAAAAATGGAAGGTGTCACGTAGTGAAACCAGCTAACACATTGATCTAAATTATCAATCCGGAGATTGCCCACCCCAGTCCCTGACGGGGCAACCAAAGCGCCCCAAAACGAGGTCGATGCGGCCGAAACGATGAAAGGATCAACAAGGCTCTGGGCGTGCGGCACACATTCTGCAACCATCATCGACGAAAGAATCTCCCGGTCCGGCACCGTCGGACAGCAGGGATCGCCCCATCAGCCGCGCCGTCGCCGCGCGTGTCCGGAGACTGACGAATGAAGAATTACGTGCGCCTCGACAAATCCGACAACGTGGTCACCGCGACACGGGCGCTCGAGGCGGGAACGCAGATCGAGACCGTCAGAACCTCCGGCATCGTGCCCTCGGCCCACAAGGTCGCGACCACCTTGATTCGGGCCGGCGATCCGGTGCGCAAATATGCCCAGATCATCGGCTATGCCGCAGAGGACATTCCGCCGGGCGCCCATGTGCATACGCACAACCTAGAATTTCGCCCCGTTGACGCAAGCTACGACTTCGCCACCAACCTGCGGCCCGCTGCCGGTGCGCCCGCGCGCGATACGTTCATGGGATATCGTCGCCCCACGGGCCGCGTCGGCACCCGGAACTACATCGCCATCCTGACCAGTGTGAACTGTTCGGCCACGGCCGCTCGGATGATCGCGCAGCATTTTTCGCCCGACCGGCTGGCCGACTATCCGAATGTCGACGGGGTGGCTGCCTTCGTTCACGGCACCGGCTGCGCCATGGGGGGCGACGGCACGGGGTTCGAAGCCCTGCAGCGCGTGCTCTGGGGCTATGCGCGCAATCCCAATGTGGGCGGCGTACTGATGACGGGGCTAGGCTGCGAGATGATGCAGATCGACTGGCTGGTCGAGGCGCATGGACTTCAAACCGGGCCGCTGTTCCAGACGCTCAATATCCAGGACTCTGGCGGCATCCGGAAAACAGTGGAAAGCGGGATCGCCGCGGTCGAGGCGATGCTGCCCTTGGTCGACGAGGCCCGGCGCGAGGCCTGCCCTGCCTCGGAACTGATGGTCGCCCTTCAATGCGGCGGGTCGGACGCGTGGTCGGGGATAACGGCCAATCCGGCCGTGGGCCATGCCTGCGATCTGCTGGTGGCGCAGGGCGGCACGGGCGTACTGGCCGAAACGCCCGAGATCTACGGCGCCGAACATCTTCTGACCGCCCGCGCGGTCAATCGCGAGGTTGGCGAAAAGCTCATCGGCCTGATCCGGTGGTGGGAAGACTACGTCGACAGAAATCGCGGATCGATGAACAACAATCCCTCTCCGGGCAACAAGAAGGGCGGATTGACCACGATCCTCGAAAAATCGCTCGGCGCGGCGGCAAAGGGCGGCACAACACCCTTGACCGGGGTTTTCCGCTATGCCGAACCGGTTACGGTCAGGGGATTCACCTTCATGGACAGCCCCGGCTATGACCCGGCCTCCGTGACCGGCCAGATCGCTAGCGGCTGCAATCTGGTGTGCTTTACCACGGGGCGCGGCTCTGCCTTCGGCTCCAAGCCCAGCCCGTCTATGAAAGTGGCGACGAATTCCGAGATGTTCTTTCGCATGGAGGAGGACATGGATATCGACGCGGGCCGCATTCTGACAGGAGAAGACACCATCGAGAGCGTCGGCCGGGAGATCTATGAGATGTGGCTTCGGCTCGCCTCGGGGGAGGCGTCGAAATCCGAGGCCCAGGGGCTGGGCGACTACGAATTCGTGCCATGGCAGATCGGCGCCGTGATGTAAGACCCCGCGGTCAGGGCCGAAGGGCCCGCGTCAAGGGGGCCGTTGCTCAGACCCGGCCCATGCCGAAAAAGAGTTGGCAGTTGGGTCCTGTCAAATGTAACCCGTCATCGCCTTTGGGACAGATTGGCATGATTGCATACGGGAGGATTTCAGGCTCATCGTGAACTCTGACGAGGGGCGAAGAGTCCGAATTCCGGGATGCAGAAAGAGCCCGCGGGATAGATCTTCGAGGCCATCCGCCGGAAGACCCGCCGGCAGCATTCTACAGAAGAGAAGATCCGAATAATTCTGGAAGGACTACGCAGCGGGGAAAGCATTGCCGAGCTGTGCCGTCGTGAGGGGATCGCGACGAACCTCTTTTACGGCTGGTCAAAGCACTTCCTCTAGGCCGGGAAGAGGCGGTTGGCGGGCGACACTGCGCGTCAGGCGGCCAGTGCCGAGGTCAAGGATCTCAAGACAGAGACGACGGGGCATTTGCCGCGCACAAGAAAGACGTGCGGCAACACCCCGATTGGCGTGTTGCCCCTTGCCAGATGTGGCAAGGCCACCCGTGCCCCATGGATGACCAGCATTCGCAGGTATCTCGTCCCGCGCTTGACAATGCCCGGAAGCTTCGCCTTGCCGCCGGGGCTAGTCTGGCGCGGCACCAGACCAAGCCAGGCGCCAAGGTCGCGGCCGCGACGGAACCCGCTGACGCCTCCGATCGCTGCAATCAGCCCGGTGGCGCCCAGAACCCTTATTCCTGGAATCTGGATCAGTCGCCGCGCTGCTGATGCGCTTCCGCAGCAATGGTGTCGTTCAAGTCATCAATGCGCTTGTCCAAATCATGTCATTCCGACCGTATGTCAGCGACCAAGTTGTAAACGCGTGGGCTCAGCGGGTCGAGCCTTTGGCGACGGTCCGCCCGGAGAACCAGCCCACCAGCCAGCCGCCCAGATGCGCCTCCCAGGCGAGGCCGCCATTCAGGATCACGAAGAACACGACATTGGCGGCCGCCAGCCCGAGGATCGCCACCAGAACCGGCTGCACCGGCAGGCCGGCGTGCCGCCGCAGCGCGAAATCCCAGGACTGCCACAGCCCGAGCAGGCCGAAGACCGCCCCCGAAGCGCCGATCATCGGCCCGTCGCTGGCCCCGATCAGCCCGAAGCACAGCGCGCCGCCGATGGCCGACAGCGCCAGCACCAGAAGCGTGCGCACCGCCCCGATACGCAGGCTGCAAAATTTACCCAGCGACAACAGAACCACGCCGTTCAGGGCAAGGTGAAGCAGGCCGCCATGCAGGAAGGCATAGGTGATGAACATGGTCAGCGGCTGGCCGGGAAAGACAGGGGGCAGATCCCCCGACAACAGCGGTTGCCAGAAAGCCCCGAGAGCGATGGCAGCCCATCGCCAGCTTGCCTGCCCGACAATCCCCGCATCCGAAAGGCTCAGCACCAGCTCGATCGCGGCCATGACCGCCACGAGCGCCCAGAGAAAGCCGGGAGCGCCTGTTTCAGGAGAGCGGGGAGCGTCGGGGGGCGGCCCGGAGGGAGATGTCGTCATGCTTCGTGACATACGATCTCGGGCCGGTTCTGCAACCGCTTTCCGGTCCGGCGAGGCCGGAAAAGGGTTTGCTTGTCCGGGACAGGCCGTTCAGGCGAAGCGGCGGGCCATGTACTGAAGGAAATCCCAGATCGTCCCTTCGAGATCCGCAGGCCCCAGCCGCCCGCTGTGGAAATAGCGGGTCTGCTGCGCCTTCTGCAGGGTCTCCAGCTTCTCCCGGTCCTCCTCGTTGAAGGTCTTGCAGAGGTCGATATATCGGACGACTTCGGGGTCCTCGGCATCGGTCTTGAAGCCGGCGATGCCCCAGCGGATCGCCACCTTGTCCACCCCCGACGGCCGCAGGCAGAGATAGAGCGTATAGTTGGCCGCCACCGCCACGACAAAGCTGGGGAAGATGTTGAACAGCACCGTGTTGCGCTGCTCGTCCTCGGTCATGTCCTTGTGGAACGGTCCGCGCGGCGGGAAATCGGGATGGTAATAGGATCGGTAGGCCGTCCAGCGCTCCTCTCCCGGCACCTTGACGCAAAGCTGGGTCGGCGTCATCGGCTGCAGGGTGTTCGGGTGGGTGGCGAA
>JAUIBJ010000737.1 GCA_030428025.1 Alphaproteobacteria bacterium | reverse complement strand
GGGGCGACAACGGCGCAGGCCCCGAACACCTCGGCCGAGCGCAGGATCGCGCCCACATTGTGTGGATCGGTCACCCGGTCGAGCATGACGATGCGCGGGGGCCTTTCGCCGTCGCCCAAAGCCCGCTGGGCCAGCGCCCCCCAGTCGAGCGGCTTCGTCTCCAGTGCCGCGCCCTGATGCACCGATTGCGGATCTAGTGGCGCGGGAAACTTGCGGGCATCGGCGATCTCGGGCTCGATCCCAGCCGCCGCGATGGCCTCGGCCAGCTTGTCGGCGGCGTTCCGGGTGACGATGAGGCGCAGCTTGTCCCGCGCGGGATTCATCAGCGCGTCGCGCACTGCGTGCAGCCCGAAAAGCCAGACGGTTTCCGCCGCCGCAGCCCTCTTTGCCTGCTCCTTCTCCACCACCCAGCGAGGTTTTCGTGCGGCCATGCCCATGCTCCCTGCCCGGGGCGAAAGAATGCGCGGCCAACGGCGCCTTCGCAAGCCATTTTCGGGTTGACGGGTCAGGCGCGCGCTTCTAAATACGCCGTCACGCCCGGAGGCTGCGCGCCCCTGGGTGGAAGTGGGCGACAGGCCGCAAGGTGTGGCAGGGGACTGTAACTCCCTCGCGGAGACGCACGCTTGGTTCGATTCCAAGGTCGCCCACCACTTCCTCCTTTCGGATCAGGCAAGATCAGCGTTTGTGCTTGGGCTTCCAGCTGTCCAGCCAGCGTTTCAGCCGCCCGCGATGGTGCCCCACCCGGTCTCCGGCGGCCTCCCAGCTTTCGCCGAACTCGTCGACCACCGGGTCGATCCGCCGCGCCCGGAACCGCCGCCACAACACCCAGAGCCCCAGAACGACGGCAAGGAAAGACCCGAGAATCAGGAGGTTGAGCCACGGAATCCCAGTGCTCGCATCTGGCCCGGCCACAGGCCGAACCCCCACCGCGTTGGGATAGATCGACATGAACTCGTTGCGCCATCCGTAATGCCGGATCGCCACCCATTTCGGCGCTTCGGCGGTGGATTTCAGATCCGCCGCCTCGGCCTGCAGGTTCGAGGTGTCGAACTTGAAATAGGGCGGCCAGCCCCAGCCGGTATCCTCGTTGCGATAGACCATCACCCGCCCGTTCCGGCGCACCGCCTGAATGAAGAACACGTCCCGGTTGGCCGCGGCGGTATCGTTGCCCACATCCGGGCCGGCCCAGAAGATCGAGTTCTCGCCGAAATCTATGCGTTTTTCATAGGTGTCGGTGATCCGCGCGACATCATGCTGCGGCAGGGTGTAATGGAAAAAGGCAGCGATCAGCCCCCAGAAGACGACCCAGAATGCCCATTTGACATAGACCATCGCCGCCCTCAGTAGAAATTGGTGAAATAGATGATCAGCGCCACCACCGTGACCGGCACGATATAGACCCCCCAGATCAGCTTGCGCCGGAGCGAACCCTCATAGTCCTTCAGCCCGGCGTCGATATAGGCCTCGCGGTCGCCGGGGCGGCCCTCCTCCTCCCACCACTCGGCCAGTTTCGATTTCCTGACCGAACGGGAATAGAGCGACAGCGACACATAGATCACCGTCAGGACGATGAAACCGATCACCACGAGCTTTGCCAGGGCTGCCATGCGCTACCTCCTCACCGGGCCCCAGGGGCCGACAAGCTCGATCAGCTCGTCGAGATCCCGGGCCGGTTTCGCCTCTTCCATCGGGGCGTCATGGCCGAAGAGTGCCTCGCGCGCGCCCACCTTGTCCACCTGATATTCCCGGACCAGATATTCGACCGTGTAGGCCTTTTTCGTCTCCGACCAGCCGGCATAGCGGCGATAGAACAGGTCCTTGTGGCAGATGAAAAGTTGGCGGAAATCCTTGGGTGCAAGCTCGGACAGCAGCATGTTGACCAGATCCGCATCCTTGTGGTCCGAGGCCCGAAGCGTGTAGAAATAGGCCGGATCGTCCGAGCCGATGGTGGGCCAGGGCCCGCCGCTTTCGGCCCAGTTCAGAAGGGCGGAAAGGGTGTGGAATTCCTCGGGCAGCTGCGCGGCATGGGCCCGCGCCAGCCGGCGCATGTCGCCGCGGGAGCGGCCTGCAAGCTCGACGCCCGCATCGGCCAGCGCATCGACCAGCAGGAAATCCATCTTCTGCCGCAGGATCGCCACGGCATCGATTCCCCGCGCCTTTACAATGGGTTCCACGAGGCCGTTGAGGTCGAGGAAATTGGCGATG
>JAUIBJ010000736.1 GCA_030428025.1 Alphaproteobacteria bacterium | reverse complement strand
CCGGGCCGGCATCCCGCTCTGGCTGTTCGAGGAAAGCTATCCCATCGTCGGCGATCTGGCCGAGACCATCGCATTGGTGCTGCCCGAGCCGGAGCTTGGACATGATGACAGCCTCGCCACCTGGATCGCCCGCCTGCGCGCCCTCGACCGGGCCGAGGACGACGCCCGCAAAGCCGCCATTCTCGACGCCTGGAACCGGATGGTGCCGCTGGAACGGCTGGTCTTCAACAAGCTGCTGACCGGCGGCTTTCGCGTGGGCATCAGCCGCAAGCTGATGACCCGCGCGCTTTCGCAGGCCACGGGCCAGGACGAGGCCGATCTGGCGCATCGGCTGATGGGCGACTGGACGCCGGAGACCACGAGTTATCACACGCTGATCGAGGCCGAGGACAAATCGGCCGATCTGTCGCGCCCCTATCCCTTCTGCCTCGCCTACGGGCTGGAGGAGGAGCCGGAAAATCTTGGCACGCCAGAAACTTGGCGCGCCGAGTGGAAGTGGGACGGCATCCGCGCCCAGCTGATCCTGCGGGGCGCGGAGCATTTCGTGTGGTCCCGTGGCGAGGAGTTGATGACCGACCGTTTCCCCGAATTTGCCCGTGCCCGCGACTTCCTGCACGACGGTCTGGTGCTCGACGGCGAGATCGTCGCCTGGGAGGGGGACCAGCCCCTGCCCTTCAACGCCCTGCAGAAACGCATCGGCCGCAAGACCGTGCCGAAGAAACTGCTGGCCGAAGCGCCGGTGATCCTGCTGGCCTATGACCTGCTGGAAGAGGACGGGGAAGACCTGCGGGCCCGCCCCTTCGCCGAGCGCCGCGCACGGCTCGACACGGTTCTGGCCGGCCTGCCGCCCGAGGCCCCGATCCGCCCCTCGCCGCTGCTGCCCTTCGAGAGTTGGGACGCCCTCGCCCGGACCCGGGCGGAGGCCCGCGACCACCGCGCCGAGGGGGTCATGCTCAAACGCGCGGACAGCCCCTATCACATCGGCCGCAAGAAGGGCGACTGGTGGAAATGGAAGCTCGACCCGCTCACCATCGACGCGGTGATGATCTATGCCCAGCAGGGCCATGGCCGGCGCGCCAACCTTTTCACCGATTTCACCTTCGCCGTCTGGTCGGGCAACGACCTTGTTCCCTTCACCAAGGCCTATTCCGGCCTGACCGACGAGGAATTCCGCCAGATCACCGCCTGGGTGCGTCGCAACACGCTGCAGCGGTTCGGCCCCGTGCGGCAGGTGCGGCCCGAGCACGTGTTCGAAATCGCCTTCGAAGGCATTTTCGAAAGCCCCCGGCACAAATCCGGCATCGCGCTGCGCTTCCCGCGCATGGCCCGCTGGCGGCACGACAAGCCGGTGGCGGAGGCCAATACCTTGGCCGACCTGCACGAGATGCTGGCCGCCTATGGCTGACGGGATCGGAACCGGTCCGGTGACAATGACGCCTTGAGCCTGCGCGCCCCGCCGCCTATGTCTTGCCGAAACGCCAAAGGAGACCCCTGATGATCCACCTGCCCCGGCCCGTCCACGATGCCAACGCTTCCTCCGGCCCGGAGGATCTCGGCGCCCTGCCGGAATGGGATCTGACCGATCTCTACACCTCGGAAGACGCGCCGGAACTGGCCCGCGATCTGGAGTGGCTGGAAAGGGAATGTGCCGCTTTCGCCGCCGATTACGAGGGCAGGCTGGCCGAGCTGGACGCCGGGGGACTCCTCGAATGCATCGAGCGCGACGAGAAGATCAGCGCCATCGCCGGGCGGATCATGTCCTTCGCGGGCCTGCGCTATCATCAGGTCACCACCGATCCGGGGCGCGCGAAGTTCCTTTCCGACTGCCAAGAGAAGATCACCACCTACACCACTCCGCTTGTGTTTTTCACCCTGGAACTCAACAGGCTGGACGACGAAGTTCTGGCAGGGATGTATGCGGAGAACGCCGCGCTTGCCCGCTACAAGCCGGTGCTCGACCGCATCCGCGCGATGAAGCCCTATCAGCTGTCGGACGAGCTGGAGAAGTTCCTGCACGATCTGGGCGTGGTGGGCGACGCCTGGGAGCGGCTTTTCGACGAGACCATCGCCGGGCTGACCTTTACCGTCGACGGCGAGGAGATGGGGATCGAATCCACCCTCAACCTGCTGACCGAACAGGAGCGGCCCAAGCGCGAGGCCGCGGCCCGCGAACTGGCCCGCGTCTTCGGCGAGAACATCCGCACCTT
>JAUIBJ010000735.1 GCA_030428025.1 Alphaproteobacteria bacterium | reverse complement strand
CGTCCAGGATGGCGCGGATCGCTGAAACCGTATCCTCGATCAGGGCAGTTCGGTCGGTGTCGCGGGTCATCTGGAATCCTCCGGTACGGGCATGTATGGCGCGGCAGGATCGCCGCCGACGATGTGGTAGAGGCTTGTCAGCCAGTCGAGATATTCGTGAGAGTCACGGATATGCACCTCGCGCTCTTCGAGATCGTAGATCGCATCAGCCGGTTCTCCGGCGAGTTGCCCCGGCCCGGTTTCCAACGAAAAGCCCGCAGCGGTCCAGTCTTCCAGCGGATCGCAGCGGATCACCGAATTGCAGCCCAACCGGGCCAGATCGGCGGCGACAAGCGCAGCAAAGGCGGGTTCGTCCGAGATCAGCACAATCTCGCGCCGGGGCGGTAGTCGCGTCAGATTCAGCGCCAGATGCCGCCGCGCGAGCCACCACGATCCGGCCACATGCGCGTGTCGGTACGCAACGGCGCCCCGGATGTCGGCCAGAACAAAACGACTGGTATCGGAATAGGTTCTCAGCGGCGTGGGATCGGCGGGGGCCGCATCCTTCGCCCGGGGCGGGCTTAGATCCGAAGGATCGACGGTCAGGCTGTAGACGTCTCGATGCCCCATCTGCCGAAGGATCGCGCCGATCTGACGTGCCCGAACGCCGTCGGTGTCCATCAGCACGACCCGCGCGTTCCGAGTGGCGATGTTCAGATCCACGCCCTGCTGAAGCTGCCCTCCGGCAATGGCGCGCGCGCCGGGCAAGGTACTTTCTGCCGCTTCAGCCGGGGTACGTATGTCGAAAAGATAAACCGTGCGCGCCGGGTCGCCCTGCCAGCCGCGCAGGGTGTCAAGCGTGATGTCACCGACCCCGTGATGACGGGCCAGCCGTTCTGCGGCCGCGCGGGCCGCCGAGGGATCGGCGGGCACGCCCAGGACACGGTGTGCGCCGCGCTCCACCTCGTAGCCGTTCAGCGACCATTCCAGCGTTCCCTTGGCCAGCGATACCACCCGGTTGGGTACGCCCGCATCGATCAGAGCGCGCGCGCCCATGATCCCCCGCGTGCGTCCGGCGCAATGCGTGACGACCAGTTCGTCCGGGTTGCCCCGAGCTACAATCTCGGACAATCCGCGATAGATCATTTCCTGATTGGGGCACAGGATGGACCCGGGCAGGCAATAGTCGACATGTTCCTCTTCCGAGCGGGTGTCGAGGATGAGCGGCTTTTGCCCGCTTGCGAAGATCTCCGCCAGTTCGTCGGACGAGATCGTGGGCGTCGCGCGGGCGGTCTCGAAATAGGCGCCGAACGCCTTGCCTTGTGCATTCCAGCCGGGAAAGACCCGCCCGCCCGCAAGGTGCCAGCCCGTGAGACCGCCCTCGATCACGGCGATGTTGTGATAGCCCAGACCCCCGAGGGCGGCGGCGCTGTCGGCTGCGGTCCCCCAGTCGCTCAGCACCACGAGCACGCTTCGCCTTGGCATAAGCCGGGGCGCGTCGATCTCGATCCGCGACAGCGGCAAGGGGCTCGCGGCAAGCAGATGGCCGCGATAGAAGTCGCAGAGTTCGCGCGTATCAATGACGGCGAATTCTTCCTCACCGTCGAAAAGCGCGCGATACTCCGCCGCCGTCACAATACGCATGGTACCTCCCCGCCTCTCGCACCTTAGGCGCGGTCCTCTTCCTGCATGGCACGTTCGACATTGCGGGCGAAATGCACGCTGCCGCCATCCCAATAAGGAGAGAAACGCCCCCCGTCATAGGCAGGGGCCGCGCGGCCCATCTGCATCAGGGAACAGACGCCCATGTCCTCTTCGTTCAACCCGGCGTAATAAGTCAGAAGATCGGTGCGCGCCTTGGCGTGTTCTTCGCTTGTCGCGGCATCGCCCACGAAATGCGCGAAGACCTGCACCTTGGTCTTGTCCACATCCACCGGGATATAGTTCCACAGCAGCAGGTACGAAGGGTGCACGCTGACCGCCCAGTTGGGGAATTGCGCGGCAAAGAAGGAGGCTGTCATAAGCTCTTCCGGCAGGCCGTCGATGATCGGCAGGCTGCCATAGACCGCCCTGCCCGCCTCGGTGTTGAAATAATCCGCGTAGACCAGATTACCCGCGCCGATCGCCGCCTTGCGCTGATCGCCCACCATCATGCGGTCCAGCCCCGGATGCACGGCGAAAACGTGATAGGAATCCAGCCAGTTTTCGATGGTCAGCTTCCAGTTGGA
>JAUIBJ010000054.1 GCA_030428025.1 Alphaproteobacteria bacterium | reverse complement strand
TCAGACCGGCTGCGGCCAGGGCGGACAGAAAGATGCCGCCATCGGCTCCGACGAGAAAAACCATGCCTCCTCCTTGCGTCGCTGCTGCTCGACGGGACAATGCGGCGCCTGAAGGATTGTTCCCGAATCGACCGGGTCGCGCCCGGTTGACCATGGGGCAACGGTGGCAGAGATGGATGGCACGACGGGTTGCCTACCCGTCTTTCTGATGCACCTCGATCACGTTGCCTTCGGGATCGTGGAAATAGATCTGGTGCCAGCCGGCCACGGCGCTGTCGCCCCAGTTCGAATATGGTACGCCTTCGGCCTCCAGATGCGCCTTGAAAGCGGCCAGATCGTTGGTGCGATAGGCAACATGCCCATTCATCACCGGGTTCACCAGCTGCCCTGTGCGGAACCCCGCCTGCACGTCCTTCCGGGCGATATGCAGGTGCATGTACCCGTCCGACACGAAGGCCACGTCGCCGTTGTAGACCGCCTCGTCGCCGCGCAGGGCCGGCACGTCCTCGTCGGTGGCCTCCAGCCCCAGAACCTCGCGATAGAATTCGTCCATCTCCTCGACCTTGTCGGTCGAGAGGTTTATGTGATGCATCCGGATATTCATGCGCCCGTCTCCCGCTTCTCGTGCACCTCGATCACGTTGCCGTCGGGATCGTAAAAGAAGATCTGGTGCCAGCCCGCCACGGCCCTGTCGCCCCAGTCGGAATAGGGTACGCCCCTGGCGTCGAGATGCGCCTTGAACGCCTCCAGGTCATCGGTGCGGAAAGCGATATGCCCGCGCTCCACCGGGTTGACGATCTGACCGGTGGCAAAGCCCGCTTTCAGGTCGCGCTGCGCCAAGTGGGTCTGGATCGCGCCGTCGGTCACGAAGGCCACGTCGCCGGCATAGCCCTTGGTCTTCTCCAGCACTGGCAGATCCTTGTCCGCGCGGGGCTGCTCCATCACCTTTCGATAGAAGCGGTCCATCCGGGGCACGTCGTCGCTGACCAGATTGATGTGATGCATTCGCAGTTTCATCGTGCTTGCTTTTCCTCCCTGCCCCATGGACCCCCAGTGAACAACAGGGTTAAATCGCTGCCAAGACCAAAGATGGAGACACGCCATGCCCGCCCCGGAAAACCTTTTCAAAACCGCGCTGAGACGCGGCGAGAGGCTTTATGGCTGCTGGGCGGGCTTCGCCGATCCCTACCCGACCGAAATTCTCGCCACCGCCGGGTTCGACTGGCTGCTGCTGGATGGCGAGCACGCGCCGAACGACCTGCCGACGCTGAAGGCCCAGCTTCAGGTGCTGGAGGGCAAGAAAAGCCAGTCGGTGGTGCGGTTGCCCATGGGCGAAGCTTGGCTGATCAAGCAGGTGCTGGATATCGGCGCGCAAAGCCTGCTGATCCCGATGGTGGAAAGTGCGGCTCAGGCGCGCGATCTGGTGCGTGCCACGCGCTATCCGCCGGAAGGCATCCGCGGCTCCGGCGCGGCGCTGGCCCGGGCGTCGCGCTTTTCCGAGATTGCCGATTACATCCCCACCGCCAATGCGCAGATGTGCCTTCTGGTTCAGGTGGAAACCTGCGCCGGCCTTGACGCGCTCGACGACATTCTCTGCGTCGAAGGGGTCGATGGCGTCTTCATCGGACCATCGGATCTGGCCGCCGACATGGGCCATCTGGGCGACAGTTCAATGCCTGAGGTGCGTAACGCGATCCGCGACGCGCTCGGCCGTATCGCGACCTCGGACAAGGCGGCGGGGATCATCGCGACCGATCAAGACACGGCGCGGGATTATCGCGACTGGGGCGCGCAGTTCCTGGCCGTGGGTATCGACGTGCTGATGCTGGCCCAGACGGCACGGGCGGTGGCGGCGCGCTGGCGCGATGGCTGAGCGCCACATGCTGGCCGATCTGGGCGGCACCAACACGCGGCTGGCACTGGCGGATGCGGGCGGATTGCGCCGCGATACGATCCGCCGCTATCGAAACGATGCCTTCACGAGTTTCGGCGCGGTTGTAGCCGCCTATCTTGAAGAACTCGCGCCGGGCCCGGTCAAGGCGATCTGCGCCGGTGTCGCCGGGCCGGTTCTGGGCGAAACCGCGCAATTGACCAACTACACCTGGCACATCGACGCCGCAGATCTGCGGCGGGCCACGGGGGCGCGGCATGTTCACCTCATCAACGACCTGCAGGCGCAGGGATATGCGCTCGACGACCTGCCCCAAGGCGCGGTGCAGGTGCTTTATCCGGGGCGTTCCGCGCCGGACGACTCCCCGCGCCTTGTCCTCAACCTCGGCACCGGCTGCAATGTCGCGGTGGTCCACCGCCGCCCCGAGGGCCTGTTCGTGCCGGCGGCCGAGTCGGGCCATTCGGCCCTGCCCCATGCGACCGGCCGGATCGGCGCGCTGTTCGATCACCTCGCGCAAGCCCATCCCCACCGGCCCATCGAGGCCGCGCTGTCCGGGCCCGGCCTCTCGAACATCCATGACTTCCTGACCGGTGCACGCCTGTCACCGGCCGAGATCCTGCAATCCCCGCACGCCAGCGCCACTCTCGCGCTTTTCTGCGAGGTGCTGGGCCGCGTAGCCGGCAATTTCGCCCTCCACCACCTGCCGGCGGGCGGGCTCTACCTCACCGGAGGGCTGGCGCGGGCCATCGCCCCGCACCTGCCCGGCTCCGGCTTTCATGCCGCCTTCACCGCCCGGGGGCCGTACACAGATATCGTCCGCGCCATCCCCGTGTCAGCGGTCACCGACGACGCTTTCCCGCTTCTCGGCTGCGCGCGCCATCTGCGGCAACGGTTGAAAGATTAGATATTCAAGAGTATATTCCAATACACACTTCCGGAGACATTCATCATGAAACGCCTGCATACCAACCAGATCTGCACCATGACCGAGCTGCGCGAACCGCAGAAGGTGTTCGACCATGCCGGCGGCAAGCCCGTGGCGATCATGAAGAATTCCAGATGCATCGGCTATCTGGTGCCCGAGGAAGCCACCCTTCAGGACGAGCCGCGCTATGCGACGATGGACGAGGTAATGGCCTATATCGAGGACTCCCGCGAACGGGTTCAACCGGTGCTCGATTACCTGAAAGACAAATGACCTACATCCTTTTGAATGCCGGGTTGGTTGAGGCGCTGCACGACGCAGCGCTCAACCCCGGCGAACTGCCGGGCAGGGCGCAGGACAAATCCATCGACGGTGCGCTCGCCCGCGTCGACAACCGCCTCGTCTACGGGATGATCGAGGATGTCTTCGACCTGGCAGCGGCCTATGCCGCCGCAGTCTCACAGGGCCATTGCTTCAACGACGGCAACAAGCGCACAGCCTTCGATACGATGAATTTCTGTCTTGAAGCCAACGGCGTACGGATGAGTTGGAACACCGAGGAAATCGGTCAGCAGATCATCCGCCTCGCGCAGGGCCATATCGGGGAAGACGACATGGCGGCGTGGCTGCGCACAAAGGCTAGTGAAAGCGGGACCGGATAACCACAAGCCCTTCCCCCGTCCCATCCGCTCTGTCATAATACCGTCAATCAACGAACACAGAGCAGCAGCGCATGGCCGACGACCTTCTCACCGCCACGGAACCGTCCGATTACAACGCGTCCTCCATCGAGGTTCTCGAGGGGCTGGAACCCGTTCGCAAGCGGCCCGGCATGTATATCGGCGGCACCGACGACCGGGCGCTGCATCATCTCGTGGCCGAGGTGTTGGACAACTCGATGGACGAGGCCGTGGCCGGCCATGCCACCCGCATCGAGGTGGAACTGCACGACGACTACTCCGTCACCGTCCGCGACAACGGTCGCGGCATTCCCATCGACCCGCACCCGAAATTTCCCGGCAAGTCGGCGCTGGAGGTCATCCTCTGCACGCTGCATGCCGGCGGCAAGTTCTCAGGGAAAGCCTATCAGACTTCGGGCGGTCTGCATGGCGTCGGCGCCTCGGTGGTCAATGCGCTGTCGGATTCCATGGTCGTGCAGGTGGCGCGCAACAAGGCGCTTTACGAACAGCGTTTCTCGCGCGGCAAGCCGCTGGGCAAGCTGAAACAGATCGGCCAGGCGCCCAACCGGCGCGGCACCACCGTCACCTTCCACGCCGACGAGGAAATCTTCGGCCACAACCGGTTCAAGCCGCACCGGTTGTTTCATTCGATCCGGTCGAAGGCCTATCTCTTCTCGGGCGTGGAGATCCGCTGGAAATCCGCCATCGCGGACGGCGACACGCCGATGGAGGCAAGCTTCCATTTCCCCGGCGGCCTCTCCGATTTCCTCAAGGAGACCCTGGGCAGCGCCTCGACCTATGCCGAGACGCCCTTTGCCGGCACGGTTGAGTTTCAGGAACGGTTCGGCACGGCGGGCAAGGTGGAATGGGCGATCAACTGGACGCCCTCGCGCGACGGCTTCCTGCAAAGCTATTGCAACACCGTGCCCACGCCCGAGGGCGGCACCCATGTGGCGGGCTTCTGGGCGGCGATCCTGAAGGGGATCAAGGGCTATGGCGAGCTGGTGAACAACAAGAAGGCCGCGCAGATCACCCGCGAGGACCTGATCACCGGGGGCTGCGCGCTGGTCTCCTGCTTCATCCGAGAACCGGAATTCGTGGGCCAGACCAAGGACCGGCTGGCCACCACCGAGGCGCAGCGGCTGGTGGAAGGTGCGGTGCGGGACCATTTCGACAACTGGCTGGCCTCAGATACCAAATCCGCCGGCGCCATCCTCGATTTCCTCGTGCTCAGGGCCGAGGAACGGCTGCGCCGCAAGCAGGAGAAGGAGACGCAGCGCAAGTCCGCCACCAAGAAGCTGCGCCTGCCCGGCAAGCTGGTCGACTGCTCATCCAATGTTCGCGAAGGGACGGAACTGTTCATCGTCGAGGGGGATTCGGCGGGCGGTTCGGCCAAGATGGCGAGAAGCCGCGAGACGCAGGCGCTGCTGCCGCTCAGGGGCAAGATCCTCAACGTGCTGGGCGCGGCCTCGTCGAAACTGGGCTCCAATGCCGAGATCAACGATCTGACGCAGGCGCTCGGCGTGGGGCTGGGCACGCGCTTCCGCATCGACGACCTGCGCTATGACAAGATCATCATCATGACCGATGCGGATGTGGACGGCGCCCATATCGCCTCGCTGCTGATGACCTTCTTCTTCACCCAGATGCGGCCGATGATCGACGCGGGCCACCTCTACCTCGCCTGCCCGCCGCTCTACCGGCTGACGCAGGGCGCCAAACGCGTCTACTGCCTCGACGAGGCCGAGCGCGATGCGTGGCTCGCGAAGGGGCTGGGCGGCAAGGGCAAGATCGACGTGAGCCGCTTCAAGGGCCTGGGCGAGATGGACGCGAAGGACCTCAAGGAAACCACGATGGACCCGAAGACGCGGAAACTGATCCGCGTGACCATCGACGAGGACGAACCGGGCGAGACCGGCGATCTGGTGGAACGGCTGATGGGCAAGAAGCCGGAACTGCGGTTCCAGTATATCCAGGAGAACGCGCGGTTTGTTGAGGAGCTGGATGTTTGACGGGTTCAGCTCATGAAAATTATTGATACCAGCCCAAAGCCTCTTTTCCCAGAAAAGAGCGAACTTACAGTGAAGGTCATTCGATTGTACACAAGCGAACTGCTTGATATTGTGAAGAGCTATTCCGAAGAAAGCACGTTTAAAGTTCTTCGTTTTAAGTCAGCAAAGCACGAACAGACTCAATTGGAAAATGTAGATGAAGTTGAAACGTACCTAGCGAGCATTCGATTGCCGGTTAGTATCGAGTTTGACGATTTTTCTATTTCAATTGAGCGCGGCGCTGGCGCCAAGATCACTTCCCAACTCGAGAAGAAGCACCTTGCTCAGAAAGTGTTTCTCGACTTAGCTAGGTATAAGCCTTGGTATGCGGTCCTAAAGAACAAAACGGCATACTTACTAGCAATCTTGTGGGCCTTTCCCCAATTGTTCTTTGACTACTCTCTTCTTGCAGAAAGCTTTGATAATATAAACAAACAAAGTCTTGAAGAGATAATCGGTGTAGCTTCATTCATTGCTTTAATTGTAATACTTGTGCAGGGTTTTTTTATAATTGGGTCAGGAGTTTTGCGTTTAGGAGCTCGAGATGGGTTACTGGCGAGAACCAAGGATGGAATTTTTCTTACACTGGTTGGGATTTTGCTAGGCTTACTTATACCAGAATTGTTTAGATGGCTTACAGAAAAATAACCGAGCTGTCATTCTAGTCGCTATTAAGAGTGTACCAAAGTTCTAGCATTTCTACTGTAAACAAGTAGGCGCGTTACGGCGGTTAGGTGCTTAAATAGCCCGCGCGGAATCAAGGGCGAAGCCCGCCGCGCGATCGCCAGACCGCCCCCCGGGCTGGCGATTGGGAGACGTCGGCGCGACGCTCTGAGGTCGTCCGGACTTGGCAGGCATAAAGCGCCCCGCACCGCCCTCGGATCGCCACCCCGCGGTCTGGCCATCGCGCGGCTTGTCGAGGGTGGAAAAGCCCGCGCAAGGTTGGAATTCCTTCTCGCGCTTCGTCCACACCCGCGCATCGACGGGCCGCGGTGCGGCGAACCGACGATTGATCAGCCGCGCTTAATACCCGCCAAGCGCGTGTAAGATCAGATCGTTGCACATGCGTCGACAAATCGCCGTGCCGGTGGGGCGGCCCGGCGATGCGCGGCGGCCTTTGGCCGCTGTTTCGCGCGGGGTGCGCCGAACAAACGGCCCGCGTCACATCAAACAGCGCCGCCCATCCCAAAGGCAGATGTTGGTTGCTACAGCTGCCCACGCGGGATTGCGCGCACTCTCTCCCCCGCCCTTGAAACGCCCCGCTCCTGCGTCACATCAAACCTCACACCCCTGCCGACCCCTCGTCCGTGACGCATGCCGACACCGCTCAAACCCCTCACCCTTCTCCTGCTGCTGGCCCTCGCCGCCTGCTCTCCCCGGCAGGCCTGCGTCTACCGGGCGATGCAGGACTACCGGATGCTGCAGGAGGACATCCGCGAGACCGAGGAAAACCTCGCCCGCGGCTATGCCACGGAACGCCGCACCGTCCCCCGCACCGTGATCGCCACCTGCTACCGCCGCGATCCGGTCACGGGGCAGGCCCTGCCCTATACCTGCACCGATGTGATCTATGACACCGAAACCGTCCGCATTCCCATCAACCGGGCGCAGGAGGCGCGCAAGCTGAAGGCCTATCGGCAGGCGCTGCCCGCGGCCAAGGCCCGTGCCGAGGCGGGCGTGCGGCAGTGCGAGGCGACCTACCCGGAAGAGGAATAGCCCGCGCGGATCACGCCGGCGCCGGCATGTTCCGCACCGGCATGCCGCCCCGCACCTGAGCGTAAAGCGCGGCATCCTCGTCATAAACCGCCGCGATCCGCGCCTCGAGCGCCGGCGTGCCCGCCGCCCGGATGGCGCCGGAAAACGCCTGCACCCCCCGGTCGAAAGCGCGCGAGCCGAAGCGGACGCCGCCGCCGGGAAAGAGCAGGTGGCGGGGCGAGAGCGGCTGGGCCCGCACCCGGCGGGTCAGCGCCGCGCGCAGCGCGCGCAGGTTGCCCAGCCGCGCCCGCACCCGCTTGCCGTCGCGCTGGCGGTTGGCCTCGGTTCTGCGGCCCGGATAATCCTTCAGAAGCTCGGCCAGCACCGCATCCGTCCGCGCCACATCGAAGAATGCGATCTCGCCGGCATAGTCGCGGAACCCTTCCAGAAACCGCACCTGGCGTTCGTGATGCGCGTCGAAGGGGCCGAATTCATCGATCACGCCCAGCACGTACCACAGGAAATCGCCGTGCCGTCCGGCCTGCAGCAGGCGCTGCATCTCGAAATAGATGTCCGGGTCGACGACGATATCGCCGAAACAGCCCGCATCCTGAAAGAGCCGCGCCCGGAGCGTGGTTTCGACGACGGAGGAGTAGAACCTGTCCACCGGATCGCGCACCGCACAAAAGGGGCGGTAGGGGCCGAGGCGGCTGGCATGGGTCCAGTCGCCCAGCCGAAGCGTTTCCACGAAGGAGCTGGAGGCGTTCTTGGAAATCCGGATGAAGGCGAGATCGCCATTGCCCGTGGAGGCATAGCCATAGGGGTGAAAGGGCGGGCGCTGATAGGGGTAATCGGTCATTCTTGTCGTTGCTCTGCTCTGTCCCAAGGGGGAAATGCTTTCGGGGCCCGAAGGTTTCAACGCCCGGCGGAATTCCGCTGCGCCGGTTGCCGCCGATCCTGGCCGGCATGAGCAAGGGCCCGCTCGCGCATCCCGTATTCCCCCGGTGCCGAAGGCTTGCTAACGTCGGCCCATGCGGTGGCTGTGGATTCTCATCCCCTTTCTGGTTCTCGTCTCCTGCGGCCGGCCGCTGACGCCGGGAGAGAAGAGCTTTGCCAGCCAGATCCATGGCGAAAGCATCGACGTGAACCGCATCCGCCTGCATGACGGCGCCCTGATCGGAGAGACCACCTACAAACGCCAAAAACGGCCCCGGCTGACCTGCCGCGAACGCATCCTGCCCGAACCCACCACCGAGACCGTCACCGTGTCGCCCGCGGCCTTCGTCCTCTACAACCGGATCTTCTTCGCGCGGGAGTGGTATGCGGACAATTACATGCCGGGATACCCCGAGAAGATGAGCCTCGTGCATGCGATGCTCTTCGCCCACGAGATCACCCATGTCTGGCAATGGCAGAACCGCCACGAGACGCGCTATACCCCCTTCCGCTCGGCCTCGGAACATGCCCGCAGCCCCGACCCCTATCTCTTCGACATCGCCACAAGCGCGGATTTCCTCGACTACGGCTATGAACAGCAGGCATCGATCGTCGAGGAATATGTCTGCTGCGCCGCTCTCGACCCGAGCGCGCCCCGCACGAAGCGCATGGAGCGGATGCTGCGCGGCGCTTTCCCGCTCGGACGGCTGCATATCCCTGAAACCGTCGTCATCCCCTGGAAGGACGCGAAGATCGAGGGCATCTGCCGCTAGCACCGGCGAGGTTGGGAAGCGCCAATGTTTCTGATCGAAAACCAGGTTCCGCTGATCGCGCTCTTCTTCCTGGCGGGGTGCGTGGGCGTCGGTTTCATCTTCCGCAAACCCGCCGGTCACCGAGCGTGGCAACTGGCCGATCTGGTCTGGGTCGTGCTTGGATTGATCGGTGCGCTCGGGGCGATTGTCGCGGGGCTCTATCAGGCCGACAGTTCGCATGTCGAGCGCGAGATCGGGATAGCCTTCGCCGCCCACACCCGCTTCGATCAGGATGCCGGCCGTTTTCAGCTGCGCTATTGCGAGGCACCGGGGCCGGACGGGCTGGCGGTGCTGTGCGACCGGGCCGACTTCCTGTCGGCCTCTGTCGCCGAGAATGCCGACCTGCCGCTGTTCCTTGCCGTGACCGAGCGACGATCGGCGCTGCGCAGACTGTTCGGCGGAGCGCTTGGCGAGGAGGAACTAGCCGCCATGGCCGATGCCCTCAACCCGGGCATGCTGTTGACCTTCCAGCCGCTCGACGACACCACCCGCGAGGCTCTGGCAAGGCTTCAGCCCGTCGCGCCCGACATCGCCGCCGACTACCGCGTGCTCGCAAAGGGCTATGACACGCTGATCGCCCGAACCAGGCGGCTGAAGCAGGAATGGGAATTTCTGCAAGCGCGGTCCTGGGTTCTGCTGGTCCAGATCCTGGCCATCTGCCTGGTCAGCTTTGCCGCCCCCTTCCGGCTGGGCAAATCCATCGCCGAACTGCGGCGCCCTTAGCACTACTGGGCTTGAAGGCTTTCCAGATAGACCATCAGCGCCGCCAAGGGCCGCGGCGTGGGCGTCAGTACGCCGTCGCCGGTATCGACGGGCACCGTCTCGCCTTCCAGCAGAAGGCCGAATTCGGGCATGTCCTGCCCCGGCAGGCCGGTGCGGTCATAGCCATCGATCACGCTGAGCACATGGGCCTTGGGAAAGGCGCCGCCCCGCTCGAGCTGGGTCAGGTCTGCGGGCGGCGGATCGTAGGAGCCGGCCCAGGGGCCGTCGCCCTTGCCGGTTGCCCCGTGGCACTGGGCGCAGTTCTTCATATAGATTACCCGCCCCTCCGACGGCTCTGGCATCGAGGGCGCGGCGCAGGCCACGGCCACGCCGCCCAGAAGCCCAAAGAGAATCCAACGTGTCATGCCTGCTGCCTCCTGCCTCCGGCCTTTGTGCCGGGAATTGCCTGTTTCTTCCGTTTTAGTCTGTTGGCGCTCGCGGCGTCAACGCGGCGAAAGACGGCCCGGGCGATGCGCGGGCCTATCGCCGGAGTTTGGGTGTATTCGATCAAAAAGAAGCAGGGGCGCGCCTGTCTTTCATCGTTCCGGAAATATTCCCGCCGGAGGCATCCTGCGGAAAAGCTGATGTCGTCGTCGACGGGTCGCGCATGTCAGCTCAGCTTGCCCGCCAGCGCATCGTCGATCAGCCGAACGGTTTCGTCCACGCCATAAAGGGCGATGAAGCCGCCGAACCGGGGACCCTGCGAGGCGCCCAGAAGCACCTCGTACAGCGCCTTGAACCACTCGCGAAGCGGGTCGAACCGGTCGCGGCCCACCGCATAGACCACCGATTGCAGCGCCTCGTCCGAGACCGGTCCGTCATAGGCGGCAAGCTGGTCTCGCAGTTCCTGCAGGGCGGCACGCTCCTCCTCGGTCGGGGCACGGTAGGTCTTGGCCGGCGCCACGAAATCCTCGTAATACTTCACCGCGAAGCCGGCGGCAGCGTCGAGGTCGGGATGCGTTTCCGGGCTGGCCTCGGGCGCATAGCGCTGGATGAATCCCCAGAGCTGCGCCTTGTCATGGGCATGGGCCACCGAAGCGAGGTTCAGCAACATCGCGAAGGGCACCACCATCCGGCTCTCGGGCACGTCGCCATTGTGGATGTGATAGACCGGGTTCGCCACCTGCTGCGCCACGTCCTGGCCGGGATAGGCGCGCAGCTGCTGGTGGTATTCGTCCACCGCCTTGGGGATCACGTCGAAATAGAGCCGCTTTGCCGTCTTGGGCTTCTGGTACATGAAGTAGCTGAGGCTTTCGGTCGCGGCGTAGGTAAGCCATTCGTCGATCGAGATGCCGTTGCCCGAGGATTTCGAGATCTTCTGGCCGTTCTCGTCGAGAA
>JAUIBJ010000734.1 GCA_030428025.1 Alphaproteobacteria bacterium | reverse complement strand
TACGGCCAAACCCGGCATGACCTCTTCAATCAATCCAGCGGATCTCTCCGCGTTTTCAAGCAGGGCTTGCCGGTCATAGAGACGTGCCGGCGTGATTGGTGCAGACCAGAGGTTGCGCAGGTCAGCACACACCACGGCAAGTAGCTGTGTTGCTTTGTCCGGCGCCAGTTGGGACAGGGCTTCTTGAAGGTTTTGGCCCGGCACCGCGGTGAAGGAAACGGCATTCAGGTCGTGGTTAACCGCGTGGACCCGCGCGATCTGCAAGCGCGTCCCTTCGAGGTTGTCGGCCAGAAGGGCATTGGATGCGGCCAGCCGCGTCACCGCCGCGTCGCGCTGGAGCTTGACGTAAAAGCTGGCGCCATCGCGGCGCTGACAGCGGAAGGTGCAGGACAGGCCGGGGCGGTAGCGGACGAGCTGCGGGGCCCCGTCAGGTGCGCCGCCGATCAGAGGGCCGGCGAAGTCCGCGTAGCCGCTCAGGAATGTGTCAATCTCGGGCAGGCGGGGATCATGGGGGAAGGGTGAGTAAAGCGCGTTGGTTCCCGGGTCAAAGACCGTTCCGCCGCTACGTGCTGCCAATCGTCGTGCCTTGTTGCCAGGATAGAACCAGATTGCCCCTTGGCTTGGAGTATCCGACCCTTCCATCGCGCTCGACAGATGCAAGACCGCGCGCTGGCCGCGACTGTAACGAAGCCGAAGAACCTCGACCTCGGACGCCCCGGTGATCGCACGAAGCTGGTCCTGCGCCAATCCGTTGAGGCCCGGCAGCAGGGGGTCGTCTATCGCAATCATCGCGCGGCCTCCGAGATCAGCCGGTGCAAAATGTCCACAGCGGTGTCGGAAAAGGCATAGATCATCGCGAGCCGCAGGAGTGCCGCGCGGCGCCAGACTTGGGCGCGGGACACTGGTAGGTCCGGCATTCCGATGATGAGCGCCCACTCGAAGGCTTGAAGGGACCGGCCGGCATGAAGGCTGGCCAGGAACAGGTGGGCCTGAAGATTGCCGATATCGAGAGCCGGGTCGGCAAGCGCGAGCGTGTCGAAATCGAGGATGCCGGCGGTGTTCCCGGAAAGGAGTATCTGTTTTTCGTGCAGGTCGCGATGTGTCGGCACCGGTATGACGGGGTCAAGCGCCGCGAGATCGGCCTCCAGGCGGTCGAGCGGCGCATGGATCTTCGCGGCAAGGTCGGGAAAAACCGATCGGGTCCGCCTGTACCAGTCGCACAGGATCTTGATTTCCGCACCTGCGTCATGGCTCGGCAGGTCGGCCAGCGGCAGAGTTTGCAGGGTTTGTAGGGCAGCCGTGATGTCGCGGCAGGCGACATAGCCATCAAGACCGGCAAACCTGGGTCCATGGCCCGCAAGGGGCGCGTAGAGCGACAGGCCAAGCGCTGGGTCTTCACCCAGCGGTTCGGGAATGCGCAGGCGGCTGTGCTCGGCCAAGGCCCGCCAAAGCGCCAAATGCCGTGCGAACTGGACCTGCCCCGTATCGCTCTTGACCGCCCGCAGCCGGGCATAGCGGCCTTTCCCGTCTGCACCGTCAAGGCGCAACACGGCGCGTTTGCCCAGCCGGTGCGCGACCAGATACGGCGTCACGGGCCCCGGATCGGTCCCCTCCAGCCCGCCGATCACCTCGCGCGCCGCTTCGGCGTCGTAGAGCAGGCGCAGGCCCGGCAACCTTTCGTCAAGGCCGGATGTCCTGAGGATGAAGTCGCGGTCGGCGACGATGTGGGCCTCAGGGCAGCCTCCAGCCTGCCCGTGGCGGGGCTTGCTGAGGCGCCGGATCGTTTCGGCCGCGTGATCCTCGCCCGCGTCCGGCACCCATTCCGCGAGAAGGGTTTCATGTCCCGCCGCATATTGCAAAAGCACCGGACGCCGGTCGGAGAAATGCACGCGTTCCAGACGCGGTCGTCCGGCGCCCACGCCGATCAGCGTATCGATCGCCCTCTGGCTCGGCCCCTCGCGCAGTTTTGTACGGAAGGCTTCGGGCAGGTCGGTGATGACGGTGGCCGCGCTCATCATGCGGGCCTCGCGATATGGGGCCGGGACGATGCAACGAAGCCGCCATTCTCAAGATGCAGAACCCGGTCGGCGAGGATCAGGCATTGCGGATCATGGGTGATGAGCAATGTCGTCCGCCCACGCGTCGCGCTGCGCAGCTCCGCCATCAGCGCGGTTGCGGTCGCCGCGTCGAGCCCGGTCAACGGTTCGTCCAAGATC
>JAUIBJ010000733.1 GCA_030428025.1 Alphaproteobacteria bacterium | reverse complement strand
CGTTGACGATGGCGTGCACGCCGTGCCGGTCGATCAGGCGCTGCATCGCGGGGATGATGTTGTCGGCACCCTGTTCCTTGGTGTCCTCGAACACCGGCTGCAGCGGCCGGCCGAGAATGCCGCCCATCTCGTTGATCTCGTCGCAGGCCATTTCCAGCGCCCGCTTGAACTCGATGCCGTCGGCGGCGGCCCAGCCGGTCAGCGGCACGCCACCCCCGATCGGGATCGGCTCGCCGTCGGCGATGAGGCCGAAGCCCGGCGACAGTTTGTGCGTCTGCGCCGCCGCCGCGTTGATGCTGGCCAGCATGCCGCCGCCCGCGGCCGCAATGCCGCCCATCTGTAGGAACTTGCGCCGTCCCATCATGGCCTTTTCGTCGAAATTTGACATGATTCCCTCCTCTGTCATTCGGGTCGTCGTCGCGGGTCGGCCCGCCGGTCAGAATTCCTCGGGGTCGAGGAACCGTCTGACCACATTGCCGGTGATCCGCGAGACGTTGTTGTCATAGTCGTTGTGAGAAAGGCTGCCCGCCCAGGCGATGGAGCTTGACGAGAACACCGCCCCGCCGTCCGGCGTCTCGTAGAAGACCATGTCGGCCCGCACGAGCGGATGCTCGCCGCCGCACATGCCCGGCGCGTTGATCAGGATTTCCTCGCAGACCACCATGTAGACGGGCGAATGCTCTTCCGACGAAGCCAGCACGAGCGCATTGGGCGGCGTGCCAAGCAGGCGGTCGGCACGGTCCAGTTCCAGCCCCGCGGCCCCGTCGCCGATCAAGCCGAAATCGCCGATAATCTCCTCGTCGACACCGTCGAAGATGAAGGCCGCCCGCGGGTCGTTGCTGTCATCGGTGCGCCGGTAGTAGGAACTGACGTCAAAGCCCTGCGCCGAAAAGCCCGTGCCCGCCATCATCTGCGGCGGCAGACCCGAGCGGCGCCACAGCCCGCCGAATTCGCCGGTGAAGCTGTGATAGTATTCGCCGGGCTCGGCGGCCCAGGCGCGAATGCCGTCCTCGGCGCGGCGCACCTCCATCAGGCCCGGGCGTTCGGTGTGGAAGGCCACCCGCCAGTACCACGCATTGGCGCCCATGTAGATCAGCCGGCCGCCATTCTTCTTGAAGGCGTCGAGCGCATCCCACATCTGCTTGGACCAATATTCGTGATGCGTCGAGGTCATGAACACGCGGTAGGGGGCGAGCGCCTCGAGCCCTTCGTTGTGAATGTCCTCGTCAGTGATGCAGTCGTAGTCGATACCCTGCGCTTCCAGCCAGTCGGTGATATGGGTGTCGGCGTTCATCTGCCACAGCGACGAGCCCTTGCCGCCCAGCCAGGACTGGTATTTCGGCCGCATCGTCAGGATCGGCCGCAGCCGCGAGGTGTAGCAGACGCCGCTGCCGTCGGAATGGGTGTCATAGCAGGAGGCGCCGAACTCGCGATGCTCGTGCAGGAACACATCGGTGTTCTGCATCGTCACCACCTGATCGGTCAGGTGTTCGGCCAGCGGCGCGTCCGTCATCATGTGTTCGTTGGCATAGGCCATGTAGCTGGCCGTGGGGATCACGAACAGCAGATCGGCCTGCTTGGTGCCGCGCGGCGGGCGGATGACGAAGGGAATGAAATCCTCGTCATGCTCGGTGGCAATGTGGGCGGCGTAAAGCCCGCTCTTCAGCCCCTCGGGCACGGTGAACTCGAAATCCACGTCCCACTGGGAATCATAAAGGTCGTCGTCGTGGAAATGGATGGCACCATATTGCTCGGGTTTGTGGCGCCAGCACATCTCCTCTCCGGTCCAGTTGTGGCCCTTCATCCCGCGTACGGGCATGTTGTGCGTCTCGCCATGCAACAGGTTCGGCGAGGTATCCGACACTTTCTCCGACGAGATGTCCTTGGAGAAGTCCCAGACGCCCACCATGGCGTTGACCAGATCCTGCGGAACGATGTCGCCCCGAAGCCGCTCCATGTCGAGCCGCGACAGCGCCCGGCGTGCCAGTCGGGGCCGGTCGATCTTGCCGTTCATGTGGTCGCGCCCGACGACGCGGCCCGTGTCGGTGGTGACCGGGCTTGCGGCCAGCATCATCAGCGCGTCGCGGAAGACCGGCTTGACCTTGGATGTCGTGCTCACCGCCGCCTTGCTGTCGACCTTTGCATAAGGCACCAGCGGCTCCTGATAGAGGTTCAGTTCTCCGCTTGCCGCATCATAGGAGACGCCTGCGAAATACCACTCGCGG
>JAUIBJ010000053.1 GCA_030428025.1 Alphaproteobacteria bacterium | reverse complement strand
CGCGTCATAGTCGCCCTCGAAGGAAGAGGCGATCTCTTCCTCCTTGTAGCCGGGCCCATCGGGGCTCGTATCGCCGTGAATGACCCGCACCAGCCGCGCGCGATAGGCGGCCTGCCCCTCGCAACTGACCATGAATTTCACGGTCTCTCCGGGGCATGCGCTGATCCGGTCGCTGTAGCCCATGATCGTTTTCATGATAACACCTCTTGGGTTGCATGCCTCAGTGAGGGCTTGCCGTTACTCTTCCGGGTCTTCACTCATCCAGGTCTTCGCCCGTGTAGTGCTTCCACCGCTGGCGAAATACGTACCATTCCGCCTCCTCGATGGAGGTGAAGACCTGGTTCGTCATCTGGATCGGTTCACCGCGCTTTCCGGTGAACTGGCCCAAGACCCATTCCTCGTGGGGCTTGCGGCACACCAGCACATATTTTCCTTCCATGGGCGCGCCACGGAACAGGTTCAGCACGCGCTGCAGGTCCGGGCTGTGATTGCCGATCGGATTCCTGCGGAATTCCTCGACGACGTGCCTGTCCTCTGGCTTGATCTTGTACATCTCATCCTCCGCCGGCATGCGACGCATTAGACGCCAATGGGACTCATGTTATGCGTCGCCGGATTCGGAGGAAGTGCTGTGCTTCCACAGATTTTGTTCTGACATTTCATAATGTCGGCCAGGGCTGGCGGCCAGCGCGGCTCAGAAGGGCGGCTTGCGCACCGCGCTCGGGGAGAGGTTGTATTTTTCCCGGAAAACGCGAGAGAAATGCGACAGGTTTCGGAAGCCCACCGAATAGGCGACCTCCGACACCGTGGCCTGCTGGGCATGAGCGGTGGAGAGCAACTCGTATGCTGCCTGGATGCGCTGCGACATGATGTATTCGCCAACCGTCATGCCGCTGTTGCGGAAGAGCTTGTAGAGGTAGCTGACCGAGATGCCGTGTGCCTTGGCGATCATCTTTGGCGAGAGGTCGAATTCGCCGATATTGTTGCGGATATAGGCCATTATGCGCCCGCGCAGGCGGTATTGCGAATGCGAGTCGCCTACCGCCCCGCCGATCTCGGAATCGATAACCAGGGCGATCGTGTCGATCAGGTTGCGCGCCAGATCGACCGAATTGCGCGGATTGGAATTTCCGAAGGTCACCGCAAGTGTGCGCACGTGCTGGCGGGCGATATGCGACATCTGCATGTCGATGGGAAAACGGCAGCCGGTATAGTCGTCGACACAGGGGTTGCGTTGCCGCAGTTCCTCACCCGGGATCTTGACGGTCCAGTTGATAAATCCGTCGGGGCAGGACAACTCGTAGAAATCGGACGTGCTGACCAGCACATGCCCCCCCGGCTTGATGAAGCCAGAGCGGCCATTCTGGTTGAAATACAACTCCTTGCGGACCGGCATCACGAAAACATACGAATCGTCGGGATCGCGGGCGATGCGCGTTTTCGTCCGGAAAACCCGCTGCTCGTCCGCATCGAAGGTTGTGATGGAGACCGGCCCGATATCGTATTGCCGGATCTTGCCGCGCAGCCCGTCTTTCTGCGATCGCTTGATTTCGAGGCTGTAATAGACATCCGACATGATTTCCTGCCAGACACGCAACTGGGTGTGTTCGGAGTAGTCTAACGTGGAGAAAGCCTTCATTGACTTCACCTAATCCGATCTGGTGGTCCCGATTGTTGTTGCAAACTGTTGACAGTATTGCATGACTCGTGATTTCAGCCAAACGCTAATCCGCGACGGCCGGAGCAGACGCGCCACGGATCGGCGGGTTTCCGGGCGGTTCGATGAAAATCCGGGCATGTGCCGGCAGGAGGCCCTTGTGATGCGCAAGGCGATACGCGCCCGCACCCCGGCGCAACCTGGAAACGGCTCTTCGCAGTGGCTTCGCCGGGGCAGTTCTTGAAATGGGGTTCCGAACCGGTCATTTTTGCCTCAGCCGCCAGCATCGACGTCCGGAAGGACCGGCCGTAAGACGACTTATCGAAAGGCCCCGCCATCATGGCAGAAATCCCGTATCACATGTTGCGCAATCGCTGCGACCCTGACGTGCTCGGCTTCGACACCACGGCCAGGATCGGGGGCGAATCGCGCCTTGTCGGTCAGGCACGGGCGCTGGATGCGATCCGGCTGTCCGCGCGGATCAGCCATGGAGATTTCAATCTCTACGTGCTCGGCCCCACCGGCTCGGGACGGCATTCGGCCACGGTCGAGATCCTCTCCGAACAGGCCAGGACGCGTGAGACACCCTGCGACCGGGTCTATGTCAACAATTTCGACGCGCCCCACAAGCCTCGCGCGCTTTGCCTGCCGCCGGGCGTCGCGCCACGCTTCCGCGAGGCGATGCGGAATCTGGTTGACGATCTGGCCGGCGACATCCCCGCGCTCTTCGAATCCGAGGAATACCAGACGCAGCGCCGCGCCATAGAGGAGGAACTGAGCGAGACGCAGGAATCGGCCATGGCCGATTTCGCCGACCGCGCCAAACAGGAGAACGTGGCCCTTCTGCGCACGCCCATGGGCTTCATGCTGACCGCGATCCGCGACGGGGAACGGGTCACCAACGAGACCTTCCAGAAACTGGACCCCGAAGAGCAGCGCGAGATCGAGGAAAGGATCGCGCGGCTTCAGCAAGAGCTGGCCGAGGTGCTGCGGCAGGCCCCCAAGCTGGAGCGCGAGCACCGCAGGAAGGTGGAAAACCTGAATGTCGAAATGGCCGAGCGCGCCGTCTCGTCCCGGGTGGCCGAGTTCGACTCAGAGTTGCTGGCTATCGACTGTATCTCTGACCATGTCGAAACCGTCCGGCAGGATATCATCGCCAATGCCGAGCTGTTCCTGCAGGCCACGGCCAATGCCAGCCAGGGGCCCTTTCCCGAAGCGGTGCGCCGGGTGCACAGCGATCCGACCTTCGACCGCTACGTGGTGAACGTCATGGTTTCGCATGGCGAGGACGCGGGCACCGGCGCCCCGGTCGAAACGGAGGAGTTACCTACGCTCGACCGGCTCGTCGGCCGGATCGAGCACGTCTCGCACATGGGCTCGCTGGTGACCAATTTCACCATGATCAAGCCGGGCGCCCTGCACCGGGCCAATGGCGGTTATCTGGTGCTCGACGCCCGCCGGCTTCTTTCCGAGCCGCTGGCCTGGGACGCCCTCAAGCAATGCCTGAAAAGCCGTTCCATCCGGATCACCTCAATGGCCGAGCGGCTCAGCATGGTATCGACCACCTCGCTCGAGCCGGACCCCATCCCGCTCGATTTGCGCGTGGTGCTGATCGGCGACCGGATGCTGCATGCCCTGCTGGTGATGCTGGACCCCGATTTCGGCGAGCTGTTCAAGATCCAGGCGGATTTCGAGGAAACGGTCGACCGCAGCGCCGAGAATACCGCGCTCTATGCGCGGTTGCTTGGCGCCTATGCCAATCGCGAGGGCCTGCGCCCGGTCACCGCCGGCGGGGTTGCGCGGCTGATCGACGAGGCGACGCGGCTGGCCGACGATTCCACCAAGCTGTCGCTGCGCCTCGGCGTCATCGGCGATCTTCTGAAGGAGGCCGAAGTCTATGCCGGCGACCGCGACAGCGCGCAGATCGAGGCCGCCGACATTGCCCGCGCCGTCGAGGAGAAGGACCGGCGCGCCTCGCGCATCCGCGACCGCATGCAGGAGGCGATTACCCGCGGCACCGTGCTGATCGACACCGAGGGCGCCAAGACGGGCCAGATCAACGGTCTGTCGGTCATCGGCTTCGGGGATTACCGTTTCGGGCGGCCCTCGCGTATCACCGCTCGGGTGCGCATGGGCGCGGGCAAGCTGGTGGATATCGAACGCGAGGTGGAGCTTGGCGGGCCGCTGCATTCCAAGGGGGTGATGATCCTGTCGGGCTATCTGACCGCGCGCTATGCGCTCGACCTGCCCTTTTCGCTCCATGCCAGCCTTGTCTTCGAGCAGAGCTATGGCGGCATCGACGGCGACAGCGCCTCCTCGGCCGAACTTTACGCCCTGCTCTCGGCCCTGTCGGACCTGCCCATCGACCAGGGGCTGGCGGTGACCGGCTCGGTCAATCAGGCCGGCGAGGTGCAGGCCATCGGCGGGGTGAACGAAAAGATCGAGGGTTTCTTCGAGACCTGCGCCGCGCGCGGCCTCACCGGGCGTCAGGGCGTCCTGATCCCGAAATCGAATGTCGAACATCTGATGCTGCGCGACGAGGTGGTCGAGGCGGTCGAGGCCGATCGGTTCCGCATCGTCTCGGTCGAGACCATCGACGAGGGCATCGCGCTGCTGACGGGCACCCCGGCCGGAGAGCGCGGGGCCGACGGCGCCTTCCCAGACGGCTCGGTCAATGCGCGGGTCGAGGAGCGGCTCTGCGCCTTCGCAGAGGCGCGCCAGGCCTTCGGTCGCGCTGCGCGCCCGAGCGGCGAGGGGCCGGAAGCATGACCGCCACGCGCACGGCCTCCTTGCGCGTCCTTGTCGGCGCGGGCAGCTTTGCCGATGCCGAGGCCGCGCTGCAGATGATCGACCGGCTGGACCGGCGGCTGGGCGAACTGGGCGGCCTTTTCCTGGAGGAAATGCTGCTGGCCGAGATCGCCGCCCTGCCGGCACAACGCGTCGTCACGCCCGGCGGCATGCTGAAGGGCGCACCGTCGCGCCGGCAACTGGGTGCGCTCTTCGAGCGCGAGGCGGCGGCCTTCCGGGCCTCACTGTCGCGCGTGGCCAAAACCCGGAAATGGGAGTTCGAGCGGCGGCAGGGCGAACTGATCGGCGCACTTTACGAGGCGGCGCAAGGCTGGGACATCCTGTTTGTCGGCCACAGCGCGACACACCGGTTTCCCGGACAAGTGGTGCTGATCGCGCCACCGCCCGGAGCGCCGCAGCGGGCGGCCGAGATGGCAGGCGATCTGGCTTCGGGCCTGGGGCGCGGGCTGCGGTCGCTGAGCCTCGCGCCGGAACGGGCCGCGACGGCAGGAGAACCGTCGGCGGAATGTTTCACCGATGCGGCGGCGCTTCTGTCACGGCTGTCGCGCCTGCCGGCGGCGGCGCTGGTGGTCGATCTTGCGGCAGGGCCCTTCCACGGCGCCGAGGGCCTGCGCCAGCTGCACGAGGCCGCCCGCTGCCCAATCCTGGTTCTGGGTGCAGGAGAGGGCGAGCCGGTCGCCCCGGTCATGCCGGCCGGCTGACCTCCTGCACGGCCTCGCCGGCGCCGAGGCAGGCTTCGATCGCATCGAATTCCAGAACCTCTCGCGCCTCCAGTTCCTCTATCAGCGCGATGAGCCTCTCCCTGTGGTCCTCGATCAGCGTCAATGCCGTGGCCTCGGCCTCTTTCAGCAGGCCGATCACGGCGGCATCGACCCGCGCCGCCGTCTCGTCGGCATGTTCGCGCGGCCGGGCGATGGACTGGCCGAGGAAGGGGTGATCCTCGCTCTGACGCAGATCGACCGGGCCAAGTTCGTCGGTCATGCCCCAGCGCGCCACCATCGAACGGGCCATCTCGGTGGCGCGCTTGATGTCGTCGTCGGCCCCGGAACTGACCGTACCGATCAAGGCCTTTTCGGCGGCGCGGCCGGCCAGCAGAATTACCAGCTGTGCCCGAAGATACTCTTCGGGCAGGGTGTGATGCTCTTCCCTGCTCAACATATGCGTGCCACCCAGGGCGCGGCCCCGTGGGATGATCGTGACCTTGTAAAGCGGATCGGCACCGGGCGTGAAATAGGCCGCGGCCGTGTGGCCCGCCTCGTGCACGGCAAGCCGGTGGCGTTCCTCGGGCTGGATGGCCAGGGTGCGCACCGTGCCCATCATCACCTTGTCGCGCGCCTCCTGCAGGTCGTCGCCGGTGATCTTGTCGTCATGCCGGCGGGCCGCGTTGATCGCCGCCTCGTTCAGCAGGTTCTTCAGGTCCGCCCCGGAAAAACCGGGCGTGCCGGCGGCGATGGTGTCGAGATCGCCTGTCCCGGCCAGCGGCAGCTTGCGGGCGTGGATATCGAGGATCGCCCGCCGCGCCGAACGGTCCGGAAGGTTCAGCATGACATGCCGGTCGAACCGCCCGGGCCGGAGCAGCGCGGGGTCGAGCACATCCGGGCGGTTGGTGGCGGCCAGCACCACCACCGCCTCCTTGCCGCCGAAGCCGTCGAGTTCGGCCAGGATCTGGTTCAGGGTCTGTTCGCGCTCGTCATGGCCGCCGCCCAGCCCGGTTCCTCGCGTGCGCCCGATGCTGTCAAGCTCGTCGATAAACACCACCGAGGGTGCGGCCTTGCGGGCGGCCTCGAACATCTTCCGCACGCGGCCGGCGCCCACGCCCACGAACACCTCGATGAATTCAGACCCGGAGGTGGAGAAGAAAGGCACATCCGCCTCGCCCGCCAGCGCCTTGGCCAGCAGCGTCTTGCCCGTGCCCGGCGGCCCCATCAGCAACACGCCGTGCGGCACCTCGGCGCCCACGCGCTGGAACCGCTCGGGCTCGCGCAGGAATTCCACAAGTTCGGCCACCTCCTTCTTGGCCTGGTCCTGTCCGGCCACATCGGCGAAGGTGATCCCCGAGGCCGCCTCGGTCGGTTTCGAGAACCGGCCGCTGAAGAGGCCGCCGATACCACCGCCGTAACCGCCGCCAAGCTGGCCGGTCAGCCGGCGCTGCCACCAGACGAAAAAGCCGATGATCAGCAGCCAGGGCAGCAGATAGACCAGGAAGGAGGTGCCCTGCGGCCGGCGCGCCGAGATGGCGACATCGTTCTTCTCAAGCAGTTCCAGCAGCGCCGGGTCGCCTTGCGGCGGGATCACGGCGCGACGCTGCACCGCCCCGCCCGCGCCAGTCTCTTCCAGGGTGACGACGATGTCATATTCCTCGATCACCGCCGACGTGACCCGACCCTCCCGGATCAACTGCTTGATCTCGCTGTAGGATACGGGTTCGGATTGCGTCGTCTGGTTGAACAGCGACATCAGTACCAGCGAAGCGAGGACGAACAGCCACAGGGCCACCGCCCCGCGCGCGCCCCAAGGCGAGGGATCTTTCGGATCGTTCTGGCCGTCGCCGCGTTCCGACATTGCCTTTCCCTACGGTTGAGGGTCCGTCGATTCCCCTGCCCCGTTGGTATTGCATCCCGGCGCGCCGGTCCATATCCGCAAGAGCGGCGCGCCGACCTTGCAGACCGAAAGGCCCGCTTCGCCCGCCGCCGCGTCGAAATCGCTACAAGACGGCAGAGAGCCCCTCGACCAACAGCACGCCCCCCACAGCCATCGCCGCCGCGCTGGCCGTGTACTGGACGCCAGTCAGAATCCGTTGCGCCGACCGGGCGGCCCATCTCAGGGGAAGGGCGAAGACCATTGAAACGAAGGCCATGCCGGCGACCGAGCCCAACCCGAACAGCAGGACGAAGGGGACCACCTGCCAAGGCACCGGGACCTGCGCATTGACCAGCAACAGCAGGGCGGCAGACCCGGCCGCACCGTGCAGAAGGCCAACCCCCAGCGAACGGCGAGAGAAGGCCGGAGCGTGGGAATGGTCGTGGGGCGACGCGGCATGCGGCACCGCGTCGTCCTTGTGTGAATGGACGTGAACATGCCTTTCGCCGCCATCGTGAGAATGCACATGCACATGCACCCGGTCGCGCCGCAGTATCCAGATTAGCCGAAGCCCGAGCGCGATCAGCATCACCCCGACCAGGCTTTCCATGCCTGCCTCGATGTCCGGCGATATCGCGCCGCCAAGTAGAAACAGCGGCACGACCAGCACAAACAGCGTGATGCTGTGGCCGATACCCCAGCTCACCCCCTGCCTGACGATCTCGCGCACCGATTTCCCCCTGACGGAAAAACTGGCGACCGCCGCCAGGTGATCGGCCTCCAGCGCATGCGCCATCCCAATCAGAAACGCCGTCAGCATCGCATAGGTCATCGGTTTCTCTCCGTTCCGACCGTCTCTCCGGTCAACACTTGCAGATCGGGCGCGCCGGCTTGCCGGCGATCGCCGGCCGAAGGGCGCTCCAGCAGCCAAAGATCGCCTCATGGACCTGCCAGGTCTCGTATGCCAGGATGCGGGCTGTCAGAAGGTCGCCGATCCGACTGACACCTATTTCCACGCCCTCGGTCTTGCCTGCCATCATCCGCACGAGGTCTTCGGCCTCTTTCGTGAGGTCCGGCGCATAGGCAAAAACCAGGGCGGAATGGCGCGCACCGTTCCAGAGACGGTCGAGATCCTGCACCTCCTGCGGCGTCTTCACGATCACCTTGTCCAAGGCGAGGCTTTTTCCTTCGAGCAGGATCTCGAAGCTTGAGCGCAGGGCGTGGAATTTGAAGATCTCCCTGCCATAGTGAACGCGTCCGGCCGAGACGATGTCTGTGGCGAACATGCGGCTGCTGAGTTGAAGGTTGATGCGTATAGACCGTTTCGACCGGCTGGCCTCGAACGGAATCGCCTCGTCGGGAAGAAACTCCAGCAAGGCGTTTTCGCCGACATTGAATTCGACGACTTCGGTCGATTCCAGCCCGTTCAGGCATTTGTAGAACTTGCTCGAGGCGGTAGTCGTGAAAAGTGCCCGGGCCCCGTCCTCGACGTTGCCGAAGAAGTAGGAGCCATCGCCCTCCACAAAACCGCCGCCCGAATTCAGCATCAGCATGAAGGGCTGATCGTCGTGATCCTGATAGTGGTAGCCCTGCCACTGAAACGGGATGCGCCAGGCCGAGGGCTGGATGATCGTCTTGCCGCCCGAGAGATGCGCGCGCACGTTCATCAGCGCCTGCTTGCCGACGACCCATTGCGGATCGGGATAGATGTTGGTGTGTATCATGGTTCCCCCGGTCAGACCGTTTCGATCAGAAGCACGTCGTGCTTGATCCATTTGATGACATCCTCGAGCCCCTCGCCCGCGCGCATATTGGCGAAGACATAGGGTTTTCCGGCACGCGCCTTATTGGTGTCGTCCTTCATCCTCTCCAGATCGACGCCGACATAGGGCGCCAGATCGGTCTTGTTGACGATCAGCAGGGGGGATTTTTCAATGCCCGGGCCGCCCTTGCGCGGTATGTCCCCGCCTTGGGCCACCGAGATGATGTAGATATGGCTGTCCACCAGTTCGGGGCTGAAGGTCGCCGCCAGATTGTCGCCGCCGCTTTCCACGAAGACGATGTCCAGATCGTTGAAGCGCATCTGAAGCTGACGGATCGCATGGGCGTTCATCGACACGTCCTCGCGGATCGCCGTGTGCGGACAGCCCCCGGTTTCCACACCGATAACCCGGTCCTCCTCCAGCGCGCCGGCCTCAACCACGAACTGCGCGTCTTCCCTGGTGAAGATGTCATTGGTCACCACGCCGAGCGAATATGTCTTGCCCAGTTCGCGGCACAGGGCGACAAGGGCCGTCGTCTTGCCCGAGCCAACCGGGCCGCCAAGGCCGATCCTGATTGGTTTTCGCATGTTATCCTCTTGTTTTCTCTACGATATACAGAGCCGCGTCTTCAGCTTTTCATGTTTCATACTGGCCACGTCCAGATGCGGGGTGGCCACATTCATGTCGTCGATATCGGCTTCCACGGCGCGTTGGGCCGTCTCCTGCAGCAGCGGCCAGGCATTGGTGATGATCCGCTGGGTTTCCACCTGCCCCAGCGGGATCAGACGCGAGGCAACGCCCGCGAGGCTCGACACGGCGGCCTGGGCGAAGGTCAGCACCGTATCGGTGGCGGAGATGTCGAAACTGCCGCAGATGGCGCCGAAGACCACCGAATGATGGCCCGCCACCTCGCCAGAATTCACCGCCCTGGCATAGCCTTCCATGCCCGGTTTCTCGAACACGTCCAGATAGGCGGTCAGCAATGCCTGCCCGGTCATGGCCGAGGCCTCTCGCGCCTCGCGGCTGAGTTTCAGCGCGCCAATCCGGGCATCCAGCGTCAAGAGCCCGTCTTCGTCGGCCAGCCTGGCCATCTCGCAGGCACGCGCGGCGGCGATCCCTTCGGACCGGCCCAGACAATAGATCAGCCAGTCCCGGCAGGCGACCTCGAAGCTTGCGCCGTCGCTGATCGTGCCGTCGCTGAACCATGTTTCGAACCCGTAGGAATGATTGAAGGCACCTGTGGGAAAGGAGGAATTGGCGATCTGCAACAGAAACAGGGTTTTCTGCTGATCGTCGGTATTCAGGTTGCTCAACTTGCTGGACGGGGCGCTCATGTCAGGAATGATGATGGTGGTGGTGGTGCTCGTGCGGATGCGCGTGGCCATCGTCATGATCGTGATCGTGACCGGAATAGGAGCCGTAGCGCATGCCCACGAACGGCGCCTCGACCGCCTCGAAGGGAATGCCCGCATCATGCAGCACATCTGCCACCTTCAATTCCGCGGGCGTCAGCATGGCATCGTCGCAAAAGCGCACGGGCCGGTGCAGGTTGCCCAGATGAAACCCCGCAACCCCCCACATCCGGGCGCTTTCAGGTCTCACCACGTAAAGGGATTCGTCGGCGGCGCGCACTACGATGGCGGTGCCATCCTCGATGGCCAGAACGTCGCCGTCGTTCAACTCGCTTCCCCGAGGCAGCGACACGCGAACGGTCCGCCCCCCTTGCGTTGTCAGGCTTCCATGAGCGCTGGCCCGTTCCTCGGAGGTGAGGAAGACGGGATCCTCACCCCGGGTGATGCGGTCGGCCAGCTCGGCAACGGGTCCGAGGATGGATGTGATGATTGTCATGAACCGGCCGCCCCCGTCATCAGCGGAAGTAGAACATCTGCGTCAGCGGCAGCGTCTTCGCGGGTTTGACCGTGATCCGCTCGCCATCGACGTAGACGTTGTAGCTTTCGGGGTCGATTTCTATGTTCGGCATGGCGTTGTTGTGCACCATGTCGCGCTTCGAGATCGTCCGGGTGCCATGCACCGGCATCAGCGTCTGGTGCGTGCGCAGCTTGTCTTCCAGCCCGTTCTCGATCGCCGCCTTGGTGACGAAGGAATAGGAGAGCCGTGCCGGGTTGGCACCGTAGGAGCCGTATTGCGGCCGGTATTTCAACGGCTGCCCGGTCATCAGCGAACCGGCCGGATCGCCCATCACCGAATGCGAGATGAAACCGCCTTTCAGCGTCACTTCGGGCTTGGCGATGAAGTGGTCCGGGCGCCAGAACACCAGATCGGCCAGCTTGCCCGGCGTGATCGAGCCGATATACTGCGACACTCCGAAAGTGATCGCAGGGTTGATGGTAACCTTGGCGAGATAACGCTGGATGCGGAAGTTGTCGTTGTTGGGGCCGTCTTCGGGAAGCCGGCCGGTCCGAACC
>JAUIBJ010000052.1 GCA_030428025.1 Alphaproteobacteria bacterium | reverse complement strand
ATCGTCTCCCTAAGGGTTAGCAGTACGACTTTTGTAGCGCACACCGGCGGAATCTCGCACAGGTGCAATTTCCGATTTTGCATCGGTTCGGCGAAATTTCCGCCAGACTCAGGGAAATAAGGCGAAAATGTGGCGATTCCGCCATGATTCGTGAAAGCGCTTTTAAGCCTTTGAATTGGCTACTGTTTATCAATTGGAAACAAATTAACCAATTTCGCAGGTTTGTCTTGAAGTGACGGCCCAACGGCGAATCACGCCCCTTCGGCGAGCATGGTCCGTAAACGCCCTCGCACCGGGCCCGGCTGCGCGAACCGCAGCCGGCACAAAGATGCCGGCTCGTCGGTGCGAATTCGCTTATTCGCTGGTTTCAACGATCAGAAGTTCGCGCTCTGCCGCGCCGCGCGCATGGCTCAGCGCCTCCTGGTATTCGGGCGAATGATAGCAGGTCTCGGCCGCCTCGACCGAGGGGAACTTCGCGACCACATTTCGCGGCCGGTCAGTGCCTTCCAGCTGCACGTACCGCCCTCCGCGGGCGATGAAATGGCCCCCGTGCTTCTCGACGGCGGGGCCCGCCAGCTTGGCGTATCTGCCATAGGCCTCCTCGTCGGTCACGGTCACATGAGCGATCCACAAAGCGGGCATTTTTCTGTCTCCTTCAGATGCCGTCGACGACGACGATATCACGTTCGCTGCTTGACTGGGCGATCGGCAGGATGCGCCGATACGCTTCGGAATTGTACCAGTCGAGCGCTGTCTGCCGGTCGGGGAATTCGATTATCACATGCCGATCGGGGCAGTTGCCCTCCAGCACGTCCTGTTCCCCGCCCTTCGCCAGAAAACGCCCGCCGACCTTCTCGGCCAGCGCCACCGTCTGGCTGGCATAGGCCTGGTATTCCTGTGGATCGGTCACGGTGATCCGCGCGATCAGATAGGCACTCATCCTCTCTCTCCTCAGCCGGTCAGTACCTGCTCGGCCGCCGCGATGGCGGACTGGGCATTGGCCACGTCCTTGCCGCCGCCCTGGGCCATGTCGGGCCGGCCGCCGCCGCCCTTGCCGCCCAGTTCCGGCACCGCCGCCTTGACCAGATCAACCGCCGAGACACGATCCGTCAAGTCCGGCGTGACGCCGGCGGCCACCGCAGCCTTGCCGCCGGCATCGGCGATGAGAAGCACCGCGCCAGAGCCGAGTCGCGCCTTCATCTCGTCGATGAGCGGCGGCAGATCCTTGCCGGAGACGCCCGAAAGCACCTGGGCGAGGAATTTCACCCCGCCCACGTCCCTGGGCTCGGGCCCCTCGCCCTTCGACGCACCGCCCGACATGGCCAGTTCCCGGCGCAGTTGCGCCACCTCGGCCGCCAGCGCCTTGCGCTCGTCAAGAAGCGCCTTCACCCGGTCCACCGCCTCTTCGGGACGCGTCTTCAACTCGGCGGCCACGGCGGCCAGCCGGTGATCCTGGTCCGAAAGATATCGGAACGCCTCGGCCCCGGTCAGCGCCTCGATCCGGCGCACGCCGGCGCTCGATGCACCCTCGGCGATGGTGACGAAAACGCCGATATCGCCAGTTTGCCGAACATGGGTGCCGCCGCACAGTTCGATTGAATAGGTCCGTCCGTCGAGCCCTTTGCCCGAGCTGTCCTCCATCCCCATCGACACCACGCGCACCTCATCGCCGTACTTCTCGCCGAACAGCGCCTGTGCGCCGATGTCGCGGGCATCGTCCGGCGTCATGATCCGGGTCTCGACGGGTGCGTTCTGGCGGATGAAGGCGTTGACCTCGTTTTCGACCCGCTCCAGTTCCTCTGCCGTAAGCCCTTTCGCGTGGCTAAAATCGAAACGCAGCCGGTCCGGCGCGTTGAGACTGCCGCGCTGTGCCACGTGATCGCCCAATGCCTTGCGCAACGCCTCATGCAACAGATGCGTGGCCGAGTGATTGGCTCGGATGCTCGTGCGGCGGGCGTGGTCGACCTCCAGCCGCGCCGCCTCGCCCGGCGCAATCTCCCCCTCTTCCACCTCGGCGAAGTGGATGAAAACGCCCGCCACCTTCCGGGTATCGGTGATCCGCGCCCTGCCGCCATCCGTCGCCAGCGTGCCGGTGTCGCCCACCTGCCCGCCGGCCTCGGCATAGAAGGGAGTTTGGTTCAGCACGATCTGCACCGTCTCGCCCGCCTTGGCGGCGTCGACCTGCGCTCCCTCGCGCACCACCGCCGTGATCTGGCCCTCGGCCATCTCGGTGTCATAGCCCAGAAAATCGGTGGTGCCCTTATGCTCGGCGATGTCGAACCAGACGGTCTGGTCCGCCGCCTCGCCCGAGCCCGCCCAGGCGGCGCGGGCCTTGGCCTTCTGCTCGGCCATGGCATCGTCGAAGCCAGCCACATCCACCTCGCGCCCCATCTCGCGAAGGGCATCCTGCGTCAGGTCGAGCGGAAAACCGTAGGTATCATAAAGCTTGAAGGCGGCCTCCCCCGGCAGCGGCTGCCCCTCGCCCAGCTTCGACAACTCCTCGTCCAGAAGCCGCAACCCGCGGTCGAGCGTCTGCTTGAAGCGGGTTTCCTCCAGCTTCAGCGTCTCCTCGATCAGCGCCTGCGCCCGGCCCAGCTCGGGAAAGGCCTGCCCCATCTGCCCAACCAGATTGGACACCAGCCGGTGCATGACCGGCTCCTGCGCCCCAAGCAGATGCGCATGCCGCATCGCCCGTCGCATGATCCGGCGCAGCACATATCCGCGCCCCTCGTTCGAGGGCATGACCCCGTCGGCGATCAGGAAGGAGGTGGAGCGCAGATGGTCGGCAATGACCCGGTGATGCACGTTACCGGGCCCGTCCGGTGCGCCGTCGGTGATATGGGCGGAGGCCTCGATCAGGCTGCGCATCAGGTCGGTGTCGTAATTGTCGTGCTTGCCCTGCAGCAGTGCGCCGATCCGCTCCAGACCCATGCCGGTGTCGATCGACTGCATGTCGAGCTCGCGCATGGTGCCGTCCTCGAAGCGCTCGTTCTGCATGAAGACGAGGTTCCATATCTCGATGAACCTGTCCCCATCCTCCTCCGCGCTGCCCGGCGGGCCGCCCCAGATCCCGGGCCCGTGGTCATAGAAGATTTCCGTGCAAGGGCCGCAGGGGCCGGTGGCGCCCATCGACCAGAAATTGTCATCCGTGGCGATGCGGATGATACGCTCTTCGGGGAGGCCCGCGTATTTCTTCCAAATCGCTGCCGCCTCGTCGTCGGTGTGGTAGACAGTGACCAGCAGCCTGGACTTGTCGAGCCCGAAATCGCGCGTCAGAAGATCCCAGGCATAGGGAATGGCCTGTTCCTTGAAATAGTCGCCGAAGCTGAAATTCCCGAGCATTTCGAAGAAGGTATGGTGCCGCGCGGTGTAGCCGACATTGTCGAGATCGTTGTGCTTGCCACCGGCGCGCACGCATTTCTGCGAGGTCGCCGCGCGCCGATAGTCGCGATGCTCGACCCCGGTGAACAGGTTCTTGAACTGCACCATGCCGGAATTGGTGAACATCAGCGTCGGGTCGTTGCGCGGCACGAGCGGCGACGAGGGCACGATCTCGTGCTCGTTGCGATCGAAGAAGTCGAGGAAGGTGGAGCGGATTTCGTTGAGCGTCGGCATCGGGTCTCTTCCGGGGGTGGAGGATTTCGCGGGCGTTCCGCTGATTTAGCCGCGCACCCGGGGCATGTCCACAGCTAGAAGGCCCACGCAAAAGACCCGGGCCGCCGGGGCCCGGGCCGAAGCCGATGGATAAGGGACGCGGTCAGGCTTCGAGGATATCCTCGCCGCTGCCGTCGTCCTCGTCCGGCATGTGGAAGTCGAGTCCGTGGGCAGCGCGGATCTTGTCCTCGATCTCGAGCGCGATCCGGTTGTTTTCCTTGAGGAAATTCTTGACATTCTCGCGGCCCTGGCCGATGCGCTCGTCGCCATAGCTGAACCAGCTGCCCGATTTCTCGACCACGCCCGCCTTGACGCCGAGATCCAGCAACTCGCCGGTCTTGGAGATGCCCTCCCCATACATGATGTCGAAATCCACCTGCTTGAAAGGCGGCGCGACCTTGTTCTTGACCACCTTCACGCGGGTCTGGTTGCCCACCACCTCGTCGCGGTCCTTGACTGACCCGATGCGTCGGATGTCAAGCCGGACCGAGCTGTAGAATTTCAGCGCATTGCCGCCGCTCGTCGTCTCCGGCGAGCCGAACATCACGCCGATCTTCATCCGGATCTGGTTGATGAAGATGACCGTGCATTTGGATCTGCTGATCGAGCCGGTAAGCTTGCGCATGGCCTGACTCATCAGCCGGGCCTGCACGCCCACACTGCTGTCGCCCATGTCGCCCTCAAGCTCCGATTTGGGTGTCAATGCGGCCACCGAATCGACCACGATCATGCTGACCGCGCCGGAGCGCACCAGCGTATCGACGATCTCCAGCGACTGCTCGCCGGTATCGGGCTGCGAGATCAGCAACTCGTCGAGATCGACGCCCAGCTTCCTGGCATAGATCGGGTCGAGCGCGTGTTCGGCGTCGACGAAGGCGCAGACCCCGCCCTTCTTCTGCTCCTCGGCCACGCAATGCAGCGTGAGCGTCGTCTTGCCGGAGCTCTCGGGCCCATAGATCTCGACGATCCGGCCCTTCGGCAGCCCGCCGATGCCGAGGGCGATGTCGAGCCCCAGCGAACCGGTGGATGTCGATTCGATATCCTGCGCCGGATTATCGGCTCCGAGCTTCATGATCGAGCCCTTGCCGAACTGGCGTTCTATCTGGGCCAGGGCGCTGTCCAGCGCTTTCTGCTTGTCCGCCTGTTTCTTGGAATCCATCGTCAAAAGATCTGCCATTGCCATGTTGTTTGGTTCCTTATTCCACACCCTGTGCCGAGCGTCCATCGCTGCATTCGTTCGCCTCTTGTTCTTCGCGTTATGAAGACAAAAAGAGAACATTTCAAGAAATTTGTTTGCATTGCGAGTCTTTCCCCAAAGACGTTAAGGAGTGGTTTACGCGAATGGGTTTATCCCGGCCGGGTCCGGAAGAGGGGGTGGAATGCTTGTGTTTGCAAAGCCGAAGCTGGTGTTTCTGTCGGTGCCCAAGACCGGCACGACCGCCTGGCAGGCAGCACTGGAACCGCTGGCCACGATGATCGTGCGCGACCCGCCGGAGCTGAAACATGCGCCGGTCTTCCGATACAACAGGTTCTTCCGGCCGATGCTGGAACGGTTTCTGGGCGAGGATCTGAGCGTGATCGCGGTGATGCGCGAGCCGATCGACTGGCTGGGCAGCTGGTACCGCTACCGCCAGCGGCCGTTCCTCGACGGGCAGCGCACCAGCACCGCCGGGATCAGCTTTGACGATTTCGTCGCCGCCTATTGCAAGGGCGACCGGCCCGCCTTCGCCAATGTCGGCTCGCAGGCCAAGTTTCTCGAGCCGCAGCGCAACGGCACGGCCGTCACCCATCTCTTCCGCTACGAGGACCAGGCGGGGCTCACGGTGTTTCTGGAAGACCGGCTCGGCACATCGCTTGCCACCGAACGGATGAACGCCTCGCCCGCCATGCCGCTGGACCTGTCGGAGAACGTGGCGGCGCGGCTTCGGCGCAAATGCGCGGGAGAGTTCGCACTTTACGAGGGCATCGGCGCGGGCGGCGCCTTCACTCCCCTGCCCTTGGACGACTGAGCCGCGCCGCCATTCCGGGTGTCGCCCGCGCGGCGCCGGCTTTCGGCCGGCGGCGGCGAACCGCGGTGTTCTGTCCGGACGGGCGCCGAACGTGGGCGGCCGGCCGGGCGGTCCGCCGCGCCCGGAGCAATGCGAGCGGAGGCAGGGCCGGTCCCGGTGGCCCTATTGCCGCAAGCTTTTCTGCACCGTCTCCGTCAGTTCGGTGAGCGAAAAGGGTTTCGGCAGGAAGACGGAATTGGGGATCTCCCGTTCGGCATCGGCAAAGGTCTCCGGCGCATAGCCGGAGATGAAGATCACCTGGATATCGGGCCGCGTTTTCAGCGCCTCGCGAACCCAGCTGGGCCCGTCCATCCCCGGCAGGATGACATCGGTGACGAAGACGTCCACACCAAGCGACGGATCCTCGAGCAGCGTCAGAGCCTCCTCGGCGGTGCCAGCCTCGAGCACCGAAAGCCCGCGCATCTTCAGCGCCCGGCTGGCGAAGGCCCGCACCGGTGCCTCGTCTTCCACCAGCAGCACGAGACCCTCGGCGCGGGGCTCGTGGGCGGCGGGCACGGCGGCCGGGCGCGGCTTCTCGGCCGGCGCGTCATGGGCGGGCAGCAGGAGCTGGAACCGTGCCCCCTCGCCCGGCGCGCTGTCGGCGAAGATGAAGCCGCCGGTCTGTTTCATGATCCCGTAGACGGTTGAGAGACCCAGCCCCGTGCCCTCGCCAGGCCGCTTGGTGGTGAAGAACGGATCGAACACCTTGGCCAGCGTGTCGGGCGCGATGCCGATCCCGTCATCGCTCACCGTCACTTCCACGTAACGGCCCGGCGCCACCACAGCCCGGTCGCGGCGCAGCGGCGCGTCTAGCAGCCGGTTCCCGGTGGTGACGCGAATTTCTCCCCCCTCGGGCATGGCGTCGCGCGCATTGACCACGAGGTTCATCAGCACCTGCTCCAACTGCCGCTTGTCCGCGCGCACGGCCCAGAGCGCCGGGTCGTGGGTGAGCGTGAGGCGCACCTTCTCGCCCACGAGCCGGTTCAGCAAATGCGCCAGTTCGGCCAGCATGTCGCGCAGATCCATGATCTCGGGCCGCAGCGTCTGCTTGCGGGAATAGGCGAGCAGCTGGCTGACCAGCGCGGCGGCGCGGTTGGCGTTCTGGTTGATCTGGGCCAGATCGGCATAATCGGCATCGTCCGGCCCGTGGCGCAGCAGCAGCAGGTCGCAATGACCCGAGATGGCGGTCAGAAGATTGTTGAAATCATGGGCCACGCCGCCTGCGAGCTGGCCGATGGCCTGCATCTTCTGGCTCTGCACGAACTGAGCCTCCAGCGTCTTGAGCTTGGTGGCGTCGTTCAGAACCGCCACAACCGCGCGCTCGCCCTGATCGGCGACCGGGCTCAAGGCCACCTGCACGAACACCTCGCGATCCTTGCGGCGCACCGGCAGGATCTCCGCCTGCACCGTGCCGCGCCCGGCGGCGGCATCGTCGAGCCAGTCGCCGATCGGCCGGCCCGGCCCGTCGAGCACCTCGCCCAGCTTGCGCCCCTCGCCGCTGCCGATGCCCAGCAGCGCCCGCGCCGGCCGGTTCGACAGCTGGATGCGGCCATCCGTGGCCAGTTTAAGAAGCGGCACCGGCAGGGCCTCGAAAAACGCCCAGCCGTCGGGGCTCTGCTCGGCCAGGGGCAGGCCGGGAAGGAGCAGCAGGTCGCGCGATCCGTCGGCGCGCGGCGCCTCGACCACGAGGCAGGAGAGTGTGCCCTCGGCGGTGCGTATGTCGTTGACCTCGCCGGGCCGAAGCGGCGGGCGGAGGCAAAGATGACCGGTGGTCTCCGGCAGACCACCCAGCAGGCCCTGCGCCGCGGCATTGCCGGAGAGGATGCGCTCGCCCTCGTCCAGCGACAGGACCGGCAGGGCGAGGGCGGACCTGCCGGCCTCGCCGCCCGCCACCTCCTCTTCGATCCGCCACAGCAGCAGGTCCTCGCCCGTTCGGTGCACACTGACGGTCAGCGTCTTGTCGCGGCGGGCATAGACGCGGCGCGCGGCCCCCCGGCTGCGGGCCTCGCGGTCGAGCGCGTCGAGCAGGCGGGCGCCGCCCGCAATCTCCCGTTCCAGCACGCCCGTGAGGGTGGTTTCGCGGTCGGCCTCGAAAGCCGAGACTGCCGCCGGGTTGGCATAGAGCACCAGCCCGTCTCGCCCGGTGAGCACCATGGGCACCGGATCCTCCGCGCAGAGGCCCGCAACCGTGCCGGCCGCCGTCCGGCCCGCGCTTTGCGCTTTCCGCACGATCAGCCAGATCCAGAGCGATGCCGCACCCAGGACCGCCGCCACCAGCGTGAAGGTGAGTTGCACAAGCGCGTTGCCCGTCACAAGCCCCGCAGCCGCAAAGAGCAGCGCCGCCCCCAGCACCGCCTTGCCGCGCGGCCGGAGAAGTGTCGCCATCTGGTCCGCCGGTGTGTGGGATGCGATGTTGAAACTCAATATCCTGCCCCAGTGACTGTCTCGGATCACCCAGTCATTTCGCAAAATGATTAAGCCCGACTTAACGGCGTCCAGGCCAACACGTCAAGGTTGAGTCCTCAGCGGATTGTCTTCCGCAAATGCGCAAGAAAGAAGCCGTCACCTTCGTCCGAGATCGGCCAACTTCGGATCAGGATCGACTCCCATCCCACTGTTTCGTTGAGAAACTTCTCGATCCGCTCGGAATTCTCCCGCCTCAGCACGGAACAGGTGGCATAGCCCAGCGTCCCACCCGGACGAACCAGCTTTGCCGCCTCCCGAAGTATCCCGTCCTGCGTCTGCGTCAGCGTGTCGAGCCCTGCCGGCGTCAGCCGCCATTTGGCATCGGGTGTCCGCCGCCAGGTGCCGCTGCCCGAACAGGGGACGTCGCAGAGAACGAAATCATAGGGCGCCTCGGCCCCGGCCGCACCCGGGACAAGGCAGGTGACGGCACAGCCCGCCCGGTGGGCACGGGCAGGAAGGTCGGTCATCCGTCCGGCAGAGGCGTCATGGGCGAACCAGGTGCCCTCCAGACGGGCCGCGAGCGCCAGGACCTTGCCGCCGCCGCCGGCGCAAAAATCGAGGGCGCGCAGACCAGGGGCGAGGTCGAGCGCCAGCATCGCCGCCTGGCTGCTGCCATCCTGCAGCTCCACCTGCCCCGTCCGATAGAGCTCGGACCCGGCCACGCGGCGCGCGCCATCGGTCACGCGCAGGGCGGTGGGGGCGATTTCGGCTCCGACCGCCTGGATCTGGCTTTCCTTCAAAAGTTCAATAGCTTCTGCGGCAAAGCTCTTGCGCGTGTTGACCCGCAGCATCACCGGCGCGCGGCCCGTGAGCGCCAGCGCCGCCGCCTCGGCCTGCGTCCCGAGGGAGGCGCGGAATTCCGCAACCAGCCAATCCGGCAGGTCGAGGCGCTCTCCTTCGGCTTTGGGAGTACGCCCCCCAGACCGCTCCACCTCCGACAGGGGTGCGGGCGCGTGGCGCTCTCCGGTAAACAGCGTCTCGGGGTCCGTTCCTTGCGCCCGCAGAAGGCCCAGCATCAGCCCACGCCCGGTTTCCGCCCCGCCGAGGCAGGCACAGGAGCGGCGGCAGCGCAGCGCCTGATAGACATGGTCGCGCAGGGCGGAACGGTCCTTGGAGCCGGCATAGCGCGCCCCGCGCGCCCAGCGGGTGAGTGCCGCCTCGGCCGGCTCGCCGGCGAGGATGCGATCCAGCAGGCCGATGGCCGCCTCGATGCGCGCGGCGGGGGTCATGGCCTGACTTGAAAGACCATTCGCAACCGGTTGATTTCAAACAAATCAGCCAATCCGGTAATTCGGGCTTTCACGGGTGATCTGCACGTCGTGCACATGGCTTTCCTTCAACCCCGCACCGGTGATACGCACGAAGCTGCAGTTCTGGCGCATCTCGCCGACCGTGGCGCAACCGGTATAGCCCATCGCCGCGCGCAGACCACCCACCAGCTGATGCACCACCGCCGAGGCCGGCCCCTTGTAGGGCACCTGCCCCTCGATGCCTTCCGGCACCAGCTTGTCGCTGGCGGCGTCCTTCTGGAAATAGCGGTCGGCGCTGCCGCGCGCCATCGCTCCCAGCGAGCCCATGCCGCGATAGGCCTTGAAGCTGCGGCCCTGATAGAGGATCACCTCGCCCGGGCTTTCGTCGGTCCCCGCCAGCATCGAGCCCACCATCGCGCAGGAGGCGCCGGCGGCGATGGCCTTGGCGAAATCGCCGGAGAACTTGATGCCGCCATCGGCCACGATCGGCGTGTCGCCCGCGGCCTCGACGCAGTCGAGGATCGCGGTAAGCTGGGGCACACCCACCCCGGCGACCATCCGGGTGGTACAGATGCTGCCCGGGCCGATGCCCACCTTGACCGCATCCGCCCCGGCGCCGATCAGCGCCCGCGTCGCCTCGCCCGTGGCCACGTTGCCGGCGAGGATCTGCACCTCGTTCGACAGCGTCTTGGCACGTTCCACCGCCGAAAGCACGGAGTCCGAATGCCCATGCGCGGTGTCGATCACGATCATGTCGACCCCGGCCTCGACCAGCGCGGCCGAGCGCTCGAAGCCGGCATCGCCCACGGTCGAGGCCGCCGCCACCCGCAGCCGGCCCAGCCGGTCCTTGCAGGCGGTGGGGTTGAGCACGGCCTGTTCGGTGTCCTTCAGCGTCAGCAGGCCGGTAAGCTTGCCCTCGCCGTCGGTGACCAGCAGCTTCTCGATCCGCCGCGCCTTCATCAGCGACTTGGCCTCTTCCCGATCCGCCGGCTCGGTCAGCATCGCCAGCCGGTCGGAGGTCATCATCACGCGCACCGGCGTGTCGTCGGAGGTGGCAAAGCGCATGTCCCGGTTGGTGACGATGCCCATCACCCGTCCGGTTTCGTCCACCACCGGAAAGCCGGTGAAATTGTAGCGTTCGATCAGGGCCTTGGCATCGGCCAGCGTCTGGTCGGGGCGCAGCGTGACCGGGTTGTAGACGATGCCCGATTCGAAGCGTTTCACCCGGCGCACCTCGCGGGCCTGTTCCTCGATGCCCAGATTGCGGTGAATGACGCCCATGCCGCCCGATTGCGCCATGGTGATCGCCATGCGCGATTCGGTGACCGTGTCCATGGCCGAACTGAGCAGAGGGATATTGAGGTCGATGGCGGCGGTCACGCGGGTGCGGGTGTCGGCGGTGCTGGGCAGCACGCTCGACTTCGCGGGAACCAGAAGGACGTCATCGAAGGTCAGCGCCTCACGAATCTCCATGTGCTTTCTCCATGGCCGGGATCGTTTGGCGGTTCCCTATTGCATGGATCGGGACCGGACGAAAGGGCCATTCGTGCCTTGCCGGGCGCGGCAAAACGGGCCACCCTGCCCCGGCAGCAGTTTCGGGAAGGATCGCGACGATGGCAAAGCACGGCTACGAGGCGGGCCGCCTCGATCTGCCCTTCGTGGGTATTTCCACCTTCGGCAAGCGGCCGTACATGGCCGACTGGGAGGCGATCGAGGCCGATGCGGCGATCCTCGGCGCGCCCTTCGATTTCGGCACCCAATGGCGCTCGGGCGCGCGGTTCGGGCCGCGCGGCGTGCGCGAGGCCTCGACCCTGTTCAGCTTCGGCCATGCCG
>JAUIBJ010000732.1 GCA_030428025.1 Alphaproteobacteria bacterium | reverse complement strand
TTCCTTGGCGATGCCTTCGAAATAGTCAAACCCTTGTTTGCCCGTATAGGTTTCGCCGGGGCGCAGCTTGACACAGGCTTTCGGCATGGTGTCGGTCATCTTGAAGTCCTTTCCGCCAAAAGGCGGTTCCTCACGTCAGGAGAATGAAACCACAATGACGGCGCTTCAGGCAAACGAAACCAAAAGCCCGGTGATTGCTGCGCAGGATCTCAGCCTGACCTTCCAGACGAACGACGGGCCGGTGCATGCCCTGAAGGACGTGACGCTTGAGGTCGAGAAGGGCGATTTCGTCTCCTTCATCGGGCCGTCGGGCTGTGGCAAGACGACCTTCCTGCGCTGCATGGCCGATCTGGAACATCCCACGGGCGGGACGATCACCGTGAACGGGGTGAGCCCCGAAGAGGCGCGGCGGGCGCGCGCCTATGGCTATGTCTTCCAGGCGGCGGGGCTGTACCCGTGGCGCACCATCGGCGGCAATATCCGCCTGCCGCTGGAAATCATGGGCTACGGCAAGTCCGATCAGGACGAGCGGGTGCGCAAGGTTCTGGAACTGGTCGATCTGGCGGGGTTCGAGAAGAAATATCCTTGGCAGCTTTCGGGCGGCATGCAGCAGCGCGCCTCTATCGCCCGGGCGCTGGCCTTCGACGCCGATATCCTTCTGATGGACGAGCCGTTCGGCGCACTTGACGAGATCGTGCGCGACCACCTCAACGAGCAGCTTTTGCAGCTCTGGGACCGAACGCACAAGACGATCTGTTTCGTCACGCACTCCATTCCCGAGGCGGTTTACCTCTCGACCCGCATCGTGGTCATGTCGCCGCGCCCGGGCCGGATCACAGACGTGATCGAAAGCCCGCTGCCGAAAGAGCGCCCGCTCGACATTCGCGACACGCCCGAATTCCTCGAAGTTGCCCATCGCGTGCGCGATGGGCTGCGCGCGGGGCACAGCTATGACGACTGAGGCCCGGGCCCGCTTTTCCGCCTTCTCGGGCGGTGTCGCTTCTCCGACCGCTGGAAAGGAATTTCGCGCTCTCGGCTGGCGTTGCGGTATGAGTATTCGTGGCACGATGAAGCACAGGGCGGAGGCGACCTGATGCGGAACCTTGTGCCCATCCTGACTGTTGTCGCCGTGATCTTCGCACTCTGGTACGGGGCGGCGGTGGTACTGAACGCGCCCTGGGCCTATGACAAGGCCAAGCGCGCCGATGTGACACTGAGTTTCTCCGAGATGGTGGCCGACACCTGGAGCCAGGAGAAGCCCAAGCTGCCCGCGCCGCATCAGGTGACGGCAGAGATCTGGAAGACCACCGGCGAGATGATCCAACGCGGCCGCGCCTTTTCCAAGCGGTCGCTGATCTATCACAGCTGGGTCACCTTCTCCTCCACCATCCTGGGTTTCGTGCTGGGCACGGGGCTGGGCATCGCGCTGGCCATCGGCATCGTCTACAACCGCACCATGGACATGAGCGTGATGCCCTGGGTGATCGCCAGCCAGACCATTCCCATTCTCGCCATCGCGCCGATGATCATCGTGGTGCTGAACGCGGTGGGCATTTCCGGCTTGCTGCCCAAGGCGATGATCTCGATGTATCTGTCGTTCTTCCCGGTCGTCGTGGGCATGGTGAAGGGGCTGCGCAGCCCCGGGGTGATGCAGCTTGACCAGATGCGCACCTGGAACGCCTCGTCAGCACAGACCTTCTGGAAGCTGCGCCTGCCGTCGTCGATGCCGTACCTGTTCACCTCTCTCAAGGTCGGCATGGCGGCGAGCCTCGTGGGCGCCATCGTGGGCGAGTTGCCCACGGGCGCCGTGGCGGGGCTGGGCGCACGGCTGCTGACCGGAAGCTATTACGGCCAGACCATCCAGATCTGGAGTGCGCTGATCATGGCCGCGACGCTGGCCGCGGTACTGGTGGGGCTGATCGGCCTGCTGCAGCGGATCACGCTCAAACGCATGGGCATGGCGCGATGATCTGGGTTGTCGCAGGTCTGGCCGCATGGGCATTCGGGTGGTGGCTCAACCACGTTCTGTCGCATCGCCCGCGCACGCGGGTCACCAAGCTGGCCGTTCCGGTCATCTTCGGGGTGACAGTGATCGTGGTGTGGGAATGCATCGTGCGGGGTTTGGAGATACCCACCGTGCTGCTGCCGGCGCCAACGCAGATCGCCGCCCGCTTCGCCGTCTCAACCGGCATCCTGTGGACCGATTTCGTGCAGACCGCGGTGAAGGGCGCTCTGACCGGCTATGTG
>JAUIBJ010000051.1 GCA_030428025.1 Alphaproteobacteria bacterium | reverse complement strand
GCCTTCAGGGAACCCGGACCGGAAAATTTCCGGCTCTGCGCGGCGCTTTGCCGACTTCCCCCGGCTTTGCCTCTTGGGGAACGGCAACACGTCGCTTATGATTGGCGAAGACCCGAAAAACCGGGCAAATCAACGAGGCTTTCCATATGACCCGAGCGCGCACCCCAATTCTCATTCTGTCCGCCGCATCGCTTCTGACAGCGACCGCCTGCACCGATCCGGCCCAACTGGGCGGCACCGATCCGAACAGGAACACCAAGCAGGGGGCCTTCCTCGGCGGTATCCTCGGCGCTGGCATTGGCGCGCTGACCTCGAAGGACAAGGCCAAGGGCGCGGTGATCGGCGGGGTTGCGGGCGCGGCCACCGGAGCCATCGCCGGCAGTTTCCTTGACAAGCAGGAGGCCGAGCTGCGCCAGAACCTGCAGAATGACAATATCGGCATCACCAATACTGGCGACCGCCTGATCGTAACCATGCCGCAGGACGTCCTGTTCGCGGTGGACAGCGCTGTGGTGAACACCTCGCTGCGCAGCGACCTGCTGACCGTGGCGCAAAGCCTGCAAAACTATCCGCAGTCCAACGTTCAGGTCGTGGGCCATACCGACAATACCGGCGAGGCAGCCTATAACCAGACCCTGTCGGAGCGCCGCGCCAATTCGGTGGCGGACGTGCTTATGGAGGGCGGCGTGCCCTTCTCGCGCATCCAGACCTATGGACGTGGCGAGGATCAGCCGGTGGCATCGAACCTGACGGCGGAGGGCCGGGCCCAGAACCGGCGCGTCGAAATCGTCATCCTGCCTACCGCGAGCTGAATTCGATCGGTCCGCAGAGAGCTGGGAGCCCGCGCCCCTCGGCGCGGGTGCCGGCGCAGTCGGGACCCGTGCGGGAAAGAATGGACGCCGGGCCAGAAGCGGCTAGACTGCGCTGCAGAGGGAGGACAAGAATGCCGCATCCGCTGATTTCAGAGGCAGATATCGAGACCTACAAGCGCGACGGCGTGGTCTTGATCCGTGGGCTATTCGCCGATCATGTCGAGGCCTTGCGCGCCGGGATCGAGCGGAACATGGCCGAACCCGGGCCCTTTGCCGCCGAGAACCTGAAGGAGGGCGAGGCGGGCCGCTTCTTCGACGATTACTGCAACTGGCAGCGCATCCCCGAATTCCGCGAGGTGATCCGGCAGTCGCCCGTCGCGCAGGTGGCGGCCGAGCTGATGGGATCGGAAACCGCTCAGGTTTTTCATGATCATGTACTTGTGAAGGAACCGGGAACCTCCAAGCCCACGCCCTGGCATCAGGACGGGCCCTATTACTTCGTCAAGGGGCGGCAGACTGTCAGCTTCTGGTGTCCGGTCGACCCGGTCGAGGAGGCGAGCTTGCGCTGCGTGGCGGGCTCGCACCTGTGGGACAAGCCGGTACTGCCCACCCGCTGGCTTTCGGAAGAGAATTTCTATCCCGATCCCGAGGCCTATCGCCCCGTGCCGGACCCGGATGCCGAGGGAATGACGGTGGTGGAATGGCCGATGGCGCCGGGCGACGCGGTGGCCTTCAGCTTCGGCATCCTGCACGGCGCGCGCGGCAACGAGACGACGCGCCGGCGGCGGGCCTTCTCGCTGCGGCTGGTCGGCGACGACGCGCGCTATGTCGAACGGCCGGGCCGCACCTCCCCGCCCTTCCCCGGCCACGGCATGCGCCCCGGCGAGCGGCTGCGCGAGGACTGGTTCCCGGTGGTCTGGCCGGCCTAGGCGATGGACGGGGTCCCGCGCCAAGCCGACATTGCGATTATCGGCGGCGGGGTTGTCGGCGCCAGCGTTGCCTGGCATTTGGCGGAACTGGGCGCCGAGGGCATCGTGCTGCTGGAGCGCGGGCAACCCGGCTGCGGCACCACCTGGCATTCGGCGGGCAACATCCTGCGGATGAGTTCCGATCCGGCGGTCGCGGATTTCTATACCTATGGCAAGGAGATGCTGGAGGGGCTGCATGCCCGCCACGGGATCGGCTGGCGCCGCTGCGGGCGGGTGATGGTGGCACGCACCGACGCGCGGATGGCGGAGTTCGACAATATCGCGCGGGTGCTGTCGGAGTGCGGCGTTCCGGTCGAGCGGATCGGCCCCGATATGGTGGCCGAGAAGCTTCCGATCCTGCGCACCAACGATCTGAAAGGCGCGCTCTGGAGCCCCGATGACGGACGTGTCAACCCCACCGATCTGGTGGCGGCCTATCTGCGCGAGGCGCGCGCCGGCGGCGCGCGTGTCTGCGAGGGGGCGACGGTGGAACGCGTTGCGGAGACGAATGGCCGGGTGACGGGCCTACGCACGGATCGCGGCGACATCGCCTGCGAAACGGTGATCAACTGCGCCGGGCTGTGGGCGCGGGAACTGGGCCTGCGCAATGGCGTGGCGATTCCGCTCTGGCCGGTGGAGCATTTCTATTGCCTGACCGAGCCGATCGAGGGCGTCCGGCCCGACATGCCCACCTTCCGCGATCCCGACGGGCTGATCTATGGCCGCGAGGAGGTGGGCGGGCTGCTGCTGGGCTGTTTCGACCGGGACGCCGTGCCGGTCGATCCGGCGCAGTTGCCCGAGCCGTTCGAATTTGCCCTGCTGGCCGAGAACTGGGACCAGTTCCTGCCCTACATGCAAGAGGGGCTGCACCGGGTGCCGGCATTGCAAGATGCCGGGATCCGCACTCTGGTGAATGGGCCAGAGGCTTTCACCCCGGATGTGGAGCCGCTTATGGGCCCGGCGCCGGGCCTGAACGGCTATTGGGTTCTGGCCGGCCTCTGTTCGGCAGGCGTCACCCGCTCTCCCGGGATGGGCCGGGCGCTGGCCCGGTGGATCGTGGAGGGCGATCCGGGCGCGGATGTCAGCCGTTACAGGCTGGAACGGTTTGGGCGCGAGGCCAATGACGCGGCCAATCTGCAACGCGCGGTGCGCAACGCCCCCAGCGGGCATTTCGCCGCGGAGAACCGGGCTTGATCCATGCGCGAGGAAGGGGAGGTCAACCTCCTCCCAGCGGCAGGTGGCCTCAGCCGAAGGCGATGTAGAGCCCCGCAGCCGAGGTGAGCCCGCCCAGCATGCGCAGGGCCGTGCCTCTGGTGGCGAGCCAGACGGAGGCGGCCGTTGCAACGCCCAGTCCCGCCGCATGCAGAAGCGCCGTGGCAAGGGCGAAGCCCGCGCCGAACTGAAGCGCCTGCGCGGTGCCCAGTTCGCCGCCGTGGGCGTGGCCGTGGAAGAGGGCAAAGGCGCCCACCACGGCCATGGCAAGGCGCGGATCGGGCCGCAGGGCCAGCGCCACCACCAGCCCCAGCACCACGATGGAGGCAAGGATCGCCGGTTCGACGAACGGCAATGGCATCCCCGCCAGCGCCAGCAGGAAGCCGGCGATCATCGTGGCGACGAAGGCGGTGGGCACCAGCCATATGGAGCGCCCGCCGATCTGCGCCGCCCAGAGGCCAACGGCCACCATCGCCAGAACATGGTCCAGCCCGAAAAGCGGATGCGTGACGCCGGCAAGGAAAGAGCCGTATTCGCCGGGAGGGAGGTGGGCGAAGGCGGGGCTTGCGACAAGCGTGGCCAGGAGGGCGAAGAGGATGCGTTTCATCTGGTGGCTCCTTGATGCGGGTCGGCCCGGCGCCCCGGGATGGGTCGCGCCCTGTCGCGACATTGGCCTGCGGAGCACGCCCGCGCAACGAAAAAACCCCGGCGCGAGAAGGCGCCGGGGCGATCATGTCAAAACGACGAAGAAAGGGCGCTTAGCCGAAGACCTTGCCGATCGCCTTGTCGGTCGCCTCGACGATCTGGTCGATATCGTCCTTCGTGGCGATGAGCGCGGGCGAATAGCAGAGCGTGTTGTTGAAGCCCTCGACCGAGCGGTTCATCACGCCGATGATCACGCCCTGCGCCGCGCAATCCGCCACCACGGCCTTGGCCAGCGTCTCGTCCGCCGGTTCCTTGCTGTCGCGGTCGGCCACCAGTTCGACTCCAAGGAACAGGCCCTTGCCGCGCACGTCGCCAATGGCGGCATGCTTGTCCTTGAGGGCGCGCAGCTGGTCGAGCATGTACTCGCCCATCTTGGTGGTGTTCTCCAGCAGGCCCTCTTCCTCGATGATCGCCATGTTCTCCAGCGCCGCGGCCGGTCCGGCGGTGCAGCCGCCGAAGGTGGAAATGTCGCGGAAATAGTTGAGCGGGTCTGCCTCGTCGTCGCGGAACATGTCGAACACCTTTTCGTTCGTCACGCAGCAAGCGATGGCGGCATAGCCCGAGGCCACGCCCTTGGCCATGGTAACGAAATCGGGCTCTACCCCGAAATGCTGATAGCCGAACCATTCGGTGCCGGTACGCCCCACGCCGCAGACGACCTCGTCTATATGCAGCAGCACATCGTATTTGCGGCAGATCTCCTGCACCCGAGGCCAGTAGCCCGGCGGTGGAGTGATCACCCCACCGCCCGCGGTGACCGGTTCGAGGCAGAGCGCCCCCACCGTGTCAGGCCCTTCAGCGAGGATCACCTCCTCGATGGCATTAGCGGCGGCGAGCCCGTACTCCTCGCCCGAGAGATCCCACTGGGCGCGGTATTCAAGACAATGCGGCACCCGCACGAAGCCCGGCACGAAGGGGCCGTACTGCACGTTGCGCTGGTCCTGCCCGCCGGCGGACATCGCCGCGATGGACGAGCCGTGATAGTCGCGGTCGCGGTAGAGGATCTTGTATTTCTTGCCGCCATAACGCTTGTGCGCGATCTGCCGGACCATCTTGAAGGCCTTCTCGTTGGCCTCGGTGCCGGAATTGGTGAAATAGACGCGGCTCATCCCCGGCATTTTCGAGATCAGCTTTTCGGAGAACTGCGCACCGGGGATGGAGCCGGTGGAGCCCGCGAAATAGTTCAGCTTCACCAGCTGTTCGCGCACCGCGTCGGCAATGCGTTCGCGGCCATAACCCACATTCACCGTCCAGACACCGCCCGAGACGGCGTCGAGATGTTCCTTGCCGGTCTGATCCCAGACGCGCATGCCCTTGCCCTCGACGATGATCTTGGGGTCGCCCTTGGGGTTGGGCCCGGTCCAGCCGGCATGCTGGATCAGGTGATGCCAGACATGGGCGCGGTCGGCTTCGACGACGCCGGTGAGATCGTTTTCGAGCAGTTTGCCGTCCATGGTGATGCTCCATTCGTAAATAATGCGCCAGCGCAAGAGGCCGGGCGGGCCTTCGGGCCCGGTTCGAGTCATTTGATCATACCAGCCCGAGATGGCGTGAGTCTGTTAGGGCCAGCCGTACACAGGATGTAAGGCCAGATCATTGGCCGTAGGTCAACAGGAACTCGGCAAAAACCTGGCGGTGCCGCTTGAGTTGAGGAAATCGGCTGCCAGAGGTGCCGCGATCGGATTGACGCCAGAATATGGAAGCGCCGGATCGCGCAACCGGAACGCCCGGCCCGTTCTCCGTACGATCAAGGCGGAGATCCGGACCGGACCGGGAACAGCGGGGTTCGTGCGTCCGCTGGGAGCGTGTCGCTCGGGTGCGGGGATTGATCCCCCTGCCTGCTCCCGAACCGGAAAATTCCGGTTGTTCGCAGGTTGCACTAGCGCAGGGTGACCGCGCCGCGGACGGAAAGGGTGGCGGCCCCGTTGGCCTGATTGACGCTGGAGGTGAAGGTGCCCCCGCCAGAGGCCTGCAGCCAGAGGCCGGAACCGCTGCTGATGTGCCAATAGCCGTGCAGGCGGCCCTTCGGGTCCATCCGCCGTGCGTCCCAGCCCATGACCACCTGGTCGCCTTCCAGCCCCTCGAACACGCAGACGCCGTTGCCTTCGACCGCGCCGCCGCGCACCTCCAGCACGCCGAAACAGGGGCCGGTCAGCTGGTTCATCGGATGCGTCTGGTCCTCCATCTCGAAGCTGTTGTATGTCGTGCGGGCATGCATGAACATATGGTCGGCGCCGATCTCGATGATTTCAGATTGCGATTGGCCGGTGGCCTTGCCGTCGCTGGTATAGGCCTGTGCGTTGGCCTGAACCGCGGTAGTGAGCGCGGCGATGGTGGCGAGTGCGAATGTCGTGGTTTTCATGATCCCCCCTTTGGTGTCTGGCTTCGGTCGCCAGACCCCGAGTGTAACGGGCGCAAGGCGACACTGGCAAGACGGGGCTGGCGACAGGCTCAGGCGCGCTGGTCCTTGGGCGAGCCCATGACCACATAGGAGGTGATGGCGTTGACCTGCGGCAGTGTGCCGATCACATCCGTATGAAAGGCCTTGTAGGCGGGCAGGTCGGCCACCTCGATCCGCAGGAGGTATTCCACCGAGCCGGTGATGTTGTGGCACTCCACCACTTCCGGCGCCACCTCCATCGCCCGTTCGAAGGCTTCCTGACTGGCCTTGGTGTGGGTATTGAGCCCGACTGTGGCATAGGCCACGAACCCCACCCCCAGCATCGACCGGTCCAGAACGGCGCGATAGCCGCGGATCACGCCGCGGCGCTCCAGCTCCTGCACCCGGCGCAGGCAGGCCGAGGGCGACAGGCCGACTCGCTCGGCGAGGTCAAGATTGCTGATCCGGCCGTCGCGGCCGAGCTCCTGCAATATATGATCGTTGATTTGGTCCATTAACGTCAATGATTGCAAAAATCATGCGAATACGCAAAAGAAAGCAATTCAAATGCGCGCTGCGCAGCATAGGGTTGCGGCCATGACACTCGATCTCTTCACCGCGCTCGTCGCCTTCGCCTTCGTCACCGTCATCACGCCGGGGCCCAACAACCTGATGCTGATGGCCTCGGGGGCGAATTTCGGGTTCCGCCGAACGGTCCCACATATGATGGGCATCGGCATCGGCTTTCCGTCGATGTGCTTTCTGGTGGGGATCGGGGTGATGCAGGTCTTCGACCTGTGGCCCGTCAGCTATGTGATCCTGAAGGTGCTGAGCGTGGCCTATCTGCTCTATCTCGCGTGGAAGATCGCCAATGCCGCCCCGCCGAAGGAGGCGAAGGCGGAGGGCAGGCCGCTGACCTTCCTGCAATCGGCGGCCTTCCAGTGGGTGAACCCCAAGGCGTGGAGCATGGCGCTGTCGGCGATCACGCTCTACGCCGCCAGCCGCGACCTGCCGGCGGTGCTGTGGGTGGCCGGTGTCTATGTCGGCGTCTCGGTGGTCAGCACGACGAGCTGGACCGTGTTGGGACAGCAGATGCGGCGACTGCTGAAGAACCCCGCCCGGCTGCGGACCTTCAACTGGGCGATGGCGGTGCTGCTGGTGGCGACGCTCATTCCGGTGCTCTGGCCCGGTTCGGCCTAGGTCAGGCAGTCTTCGGTGCCCGCCCGGGCCTTATACGACCAGATAGAAGCCGGAGCTCGGGGCTGCTTCATTCCGGTTCGAAACATCCCATGCGGGTCGATGCGACAGGTGTTCTCTTGATCGGCCGGGCCGTGCTATGGGCGGGCACATGACCGTGACCCTTCTGCATACCGCCGAGGCCCATTGCGCGACTTTCGAGGCGCTGCGCGACCGGATTGCACCGGGGGCGCCGCTGGTTCAGGTGGTGCGGGCGGACTGGCTGGCGCGGGCACAGCACGGCATGACCCCGGCGCTCGAAGCCGAGATCGCCGAGGCCGTGGGCCGTGCCAAGGGGCCGGTGATCTGCACCTGCACCACCATCGGCCCGGCGGCCGAGGCGGCCGGCGCCATCCGGGTGGACTGGCCGATGATGCGAGAGGCGGCGCGGATCGGAGGGCCGATCCTGATGACCTATGCGCTGGAGAGTACCTGGACCCCCAGCCTTGGCTTGCTGGAGCGGGCGCTGGCCGAGGCGGGACACAGCGCGACCGTTCATCCGATGCCGCTTGCACGGTACTGGCCGCTCTTCGTGGCGGGCGAGGGGCAGGCCTTCGCCACAGTGATTGCCGGGGAAATCCGGCAGGTGGTGCGGGGCGGGCGCGATCTGGGTTGCGTGGTGCTGGCGCAGGTGTCGATGGCGGGCGCCGCGCCCCTGCTTGCCGATCTGAACGTGCCGGTGCTGGCCTCGCCGGAACTGGCGCTCCGGGCCGGGCTGGCGTTGTGACCGGGGAAAGAGACCTTTCGGCGCTGGCCTCACAGACGTTGGACATCTACGAACGCAATGCCGCGCGGTTCCACCGCGAGCGCGGCAGGGATCTGTTCGAGCGGGTGTGGCTCGACCGGTTCGCCGCGCATCTGCCGACAGGCGGGCGCATCCTCGACGTGGGCTGCGGAACCGGGGTGCCGATCGCCGACCATTTGACAGCGCTGGGGTTTTCCGTGACTGGCGTTGATGGCGCGCCGGCAATGATCGGGATGGCGCGCAAGAGACGGCCCGGAGGCGACTGGCGGGTTTGCGACATGCGCAAGCTGGCGCTTGGCGCGCAGTTCGACGGCGTTCTGGCGTGGAACAGTTTCCTCCACCTGACACGGGAAGAGCAACGGCAAGTGGTACCCCGACTGCTGCGGCACCTGCGGCCCGGCGGTCCCTTGATGCTGACGGTGGGACCGGACGAGGGGCAGGTGACCGGGCAAGTGGGTAAAGACAAGGTCTTTCACGCGAGCCTGTCGCCGGGGGATTACCGGCAACTCCTTGAGGATGGGGGGGCGGAGGTCGTCGCGTTCGTGCCGGAGGACCCAGCCTGCCGTGGCCATACGGTGCTGCTGGCGCGGTTGAATTAGCCGCCACGTAGGATAGGACTATGTCCCGGGCAACCCCTGCCAGCATGCCGATCTGATTGCAAATCCACCGCCGCACCGCCATATACGACCACAACATTACGGGAGCGATGTAGATGACCAATTACCTCGACTTCGAAAAGCCCCTGGCCGAGATCGAAGGCAAGGCCGAAGAGTTGCGGGCGATGGCACGGGCGAACGAGGATATGGATGTCGAGGAAGAGGCCGGCGCGCTGGACAAGAAGGCGGCCACGATGCTTCAGGATCTGTACAAGAACCTGACGCCCTGGCGTAAATGCCAGGTGGCGCGCCATCCCGAGCGTCCGCATTGCCGGGACTATATCGAGGCCCTGTTTCACGAATACACGCCCTTGGCCGGCGACCGGAACTTCGCCGACGATCAGGCGGTGATGGGCGGGCTGGCGCGACTGGGCGACACGCCGGTGATGGTGATCGGGCATGAGAAGGGCAACGACACCAAAAGCCGGATCGAGCGCAATTTCGGCATGGCAAGGCCAGAAGGCTATCGCAAGGCCATCCGGTTGATGCAGTTGGCCGACCGCTTCAACCTGCCCGTGATCACTCTGGTGGACACACCCGGCGCCTATCCCGGCAAGGGCGCCGAGGAGCGCGGCCAGTCCGAGGCGATTGCGCGGTCGACCGACACCTGCCTTCAGATCGGCGTGCCGCTGGTGAGCGTGATCATCGGCGAGGGCGGCTCGGGCGGGGCGGTGGCCTTTGCCAGCGCCAACCGCGTGGCGATGCTGGAACACTCGGTCTATTCGGTGATCAGCCCCGAGGGTTGCGCCTCGATCCTGTGGAAGGATGCCGAGAAGATGCGCGAGGCGGCAGAGGCGCTGCGGCTGACGGCGCAGGACTTAAAGAAGCTGGGCGTGACCGACCGGATCATTCCCGAACCTCTTGGCGGGGCGCATCGCGACCGCGGCGCCACCATCGCGGCGGTGGGCAAGGCAATCGACGACATGCTGAAAGAGCTGACCGGCAAGACCCGCAAGGCTCTTGTCAAGGACCGGCGCGAGAAGTTTCTTGCCATGGGCAGCAAGGGTCTGGCGGCCTGAGCCCGCGCCGCAAGAAATCCGCAGCCACAGGGACGGCCGCGCAGGTGCCGCTTTCCGTGCAACGGGGGACCAGCCGGTCGACACCTCCCCAAATGGTATTGACTCTGAAGAAGCGAGAGGGCGCGAAACGCCCTCGGTAACGGCAATCCGCCGACTTTCCGACATGGCCGAGCCGATCCTTGCTGTTCCGGACTGGGTGGGAACAAGCTGCGGCGCTCGGGTCCGGCCATCGTCCGATTCGGATTTCGCCATCATTGACGTCGATCTGGACTGTGGGACAGGTTTTCCCGGTGGCTGACGCGATTGCCTGGCGTGGTGCGCCCTTCGTCTTCCAATGCGCCTGAAGTCAATTTCTTGCCGAAGGCCCGGACCGCTGCGGATACGCTTCCCGGGCTGCGCCTTGTAGCGCGGTTGTTGTTGCCGGACACGATTTCGGATGAACTGCTATGGCCGATTGGAAATCGCTCCACGATCCTTTCCTGCAGACGATGCGGGCCAAGACCCTGTTCATCGTCGAGGACGCTTGCGTCATCGCTGGTCGATGCGGAGGGTCGTGGCTATCCCGGGCCACGCCGCGCGACGCGCCTGAGCGACCATAGGGTCGCGGCTGGCCCGATCAGTTCGAAGACCACGGTCGTTGCGATCGTCAGGGTCAGGATCAGCGCCCCGTGGGCCGGAAAGGTCTGTGCCGCAACGAGCGCCATGCCCACGGCCACGCCTGCCTGCGGCAAGAGCGCCATCCCGTACCAGGCACGATGCGCCCGCGGCGCGCCCGACATCGCCCCGCCGATCCAGCCGCCGGCCACCCGCGTGCCGATGCGCAGGGCGACGTAGCCAAGGCCGATGGCCCCCGCCCCGCCCAGCGCCGCCACATCGAGGGATGCGCCGGCGAGGATGAAGAACAAGAGCAGGAACGGCCACTGAACATATTCGATCTCGTGAAACGCGCGGTCGTGATGTCGGGCAAGATTGGCCACCACGGCCCCCGCCGCCATCCCCGCCAGCAGAAACGAGACGTCGGCCCAGATCGCCAGCCCGGCGGTCAGGAAGACCACGCCCAGGGCCTCGGTCAGAAGCGGCTCGCCGGGCTTGAGCCGGCCGGTCAGATAGGCGGCAGGCAGTCCCACCGCGATGCCGAGCGCAAGCCCGCCGAAGATCTCCCAGAACGCGATCGAGAGATGCGCAAGCTCCATCCCGCCGTTCATCCCGTGGGCCAGAACCACGGCAAGCGAGAAGGCCAGCAGCCCCCAGGCATCGTCAATGGCGACGATACCGCGCAATTCCTCGGCAAAGGCGCCATCACCGCCCGCCTGCCGGATCGCATCCTGCGTGGCCGCCGGATCGGTCGCGGTGGCGATCGCGCCCAGAAGCACCGCCGCCGGTGCCGGGACCCCGATCAGCCAGAGGCCGAGCGTCACCAGTGCCATGGTGACGGCCACGATCGCCACCGAAACCGACAGGATCGCCCGGCCGTGGCGGCCGAGATTTTCCAGCGTCAACGCGCTGCCGAGGATGAAGGCCACCATGCTGAGCGCCGTGGCCGACAGGAA
>JAUIBJ010000731.1 GCA_030428025.1 Alphaproteobacteria bacterium | reverse complement strand
TCGACAACATCATCCTCTCCCCCCATGCCTCGGGCGTCTATGACGGCTGGGACATGGCTTCGTTCGAGATGTTCCTCGAAAACCTTGCCCGCTGGCGCCGGGGCGAGCCCCTGAAGAATGTCGTCGACCCCGACCGCGGATACTGACACAAAGGACCCTGAAATGACCGACAGGTTTCGCGGCGTCATCACGCCGATCCTGACCCCCTTCAACGACGATCTGAGCGTCGCCAACGATCTCTATCTCGATCACGCCGCCGCCTGCCTTGCGGGCGGGGCGCATTACATCTCACCTTTCGGCACCACGTCGGAGGCGACGAGCCATTCGGTGCGCGAACGGATGGAGATGCTGGAGCTTCTGGTCTCGTCCGGCACCGCCCGGCCGGAGCAACTGATGCCCGGCACCGGGCTCTGTTCGCTTGAGGAAACGCTAACCCTGTCGCGCCACGCGGTAGATATGGGCTGCGCCGCGATCATGACCTTGCCGCCCTTCTTTTTTGTCAACGCCAGCGACGAGGGGCTGTACCGGTATTTCAGCCTGCTGATCGAGCGCATCGGCTCTGTCAAAGCCAAGATCTGCCTCTACCACATCCCGCAGATGACCGGGATCGGCATTTCGCCCGCATTGGCCGCGCGTCTGAACGAAGCCTTCCCCGAGACCGTCGTGGCCTACAAGGACAGTTCGGGCAAGTGGGAGAATACCAAAGCGGTGATCGAGGCCGCGCCGGGGATCTCGGTATTTCCGGGCTCGGAAAGCTTTCTCATCGACGGGATGAAGCTGGGCGGCGGCGGCTGCATCTCGGCCAGCTGCAACAGCAACGTGGCGGCGATCCGTGCGCTCTACGATTTGGCGGCAGCCGGCGAGTGGGAAGCGGCAGAGGCGGCACTGGGCCCGGTGAATCTGCATCGCAAGGCGATTCAGGACGGCGGGTTGATCCCGGCACTGAAGTCGCTCAAGGCGCATCTGTCGGAGGATGCCCGCTGGCTTACCCTGCGACCGCCGCTGGAAAATGCGGACCCGGCCATGGGACCGAAACTGGCCGAAACGCTGTAGCGGGTGGTCGGGCCCGGACTCCTTGAACCCCGGGCCCTGCCGTCAGTTGATTGTCGAGGCCAGGCCTTCGGGCTGACCCACAACCACGAAAGTCAGCTTGTCGGGGTCCATCAACTCTCGCGCCACCCGATTCACATCCTCCAGCGTCACGGCGTTCATCCGGTCGTTCCGCGTGGCGATGTAATCGGTCGGCAGCCCGTCAAGCTGCATGCCCACCGCTATGTCGGCGATCGGACCATTACCGTCGAAACGCAGCGGATAGGCCCCGGTGATGTAGGTCTTGGCATCCTCCAGTTCCTCGGCGGTCACGCCTTCCTCGCGGATGCGCGCCCATTCCTTGCGGATCACCTCGATGGCCTCGGCGACACGGTCGTTGGCCGATGCGACCGACCCCAGCCAGACCTCGGCCCCGTCCTTGTCGGAGAGGTAGGAATAGACCCCATAGGTCAACCCGCGCTTTTCACGTACCTCGGTCATCAGCCGGCTGTTGAACCCACCGCCGCCGATGATGTGGTTCAGGATGTAGGCGGCGAAGAAATCCGGATCCTCGCGTTCGATGCCCGGCTGGCCGAAGATCACGTTGGCCTGCGGCGTGTCATAGGGCACCACCTGCACCCCGCCCGGCAAGGTCACCTCGGCCTCGCCCGGCAGCGGCGCACCTGTTTCTGGCAGATCGCCCAGAAGCCGGTCGAGCAGCGCCGACAGCTCTTCGGCGTCGATGTCGCCCACAGCACTGACGAAGACCCGGTCGCGGGCAAAGACCGCCCGGTGCGCGTCGATCAGATCCTCGCGCGTCAGTCCCGTCACGCTCTCGATCGTGCCGTCTGCGGAACTGCCATAGGGATGATCGCCGAAGACCAGCCCGGTGAAGGCCCGGCGCACCAGCGCGTCGGGATCCTTGTTGTCGGCTCGGATGCCCGCGAGAACCTGATCGCGGACCCGCTCGACCGCCTCGGGGGCGAAACTGGGATCGACAAGGCTGGCGCGCAGAAGGCGCACCGCCTCGTCCTGCGTCTCTGTCAGGAACCGGGCCGAAACGCTGACCGCATCGTCATAGGCGTTGTAGGAAAACCGCGCCGCCAGGCCTTCGGTCTCGCGCGCGAACTCGCGCGAATCCATCTCGCCCGCGCCTTCCTCCAGCAGACCGGTCATCAGGTTGATCGCGCCGCGCTTGCCCGGCTCGTCCAGCGAGGCGCC
>JAUIBJ010000730.1 GCA_030428025.1 Alphaproteobacteria bacterium | reverse complement strand
AAGAGCGTTATCGCCCCGGTGCCCAGCCCCTGCATGGCAAAGGCGAAATCCGCCAGCCCGTCATGGCGGGCCAGGGTTTCCCGGATCAGGCAGAGCGTGCGCACATCCAGTTGCTCGCCCGCCCCGGCAGCACTGTGGCGCAACCAGCCGCCCGCGCCCAGATCCGCCACCAGCGCCCGGCAGGCCGCATCCACGTCGCCATGATCCACCGCGCCCAGATGCGCCGCCGCCCAGGCCTCGAGGTCGTCCGCCAGCGCCCGGTGCGCGTCGCCGAAGAACGGCCAGTCAAGAAAACTCCGGTCAGGCATCGCGCGCGCGCCCTTTCCTCTTGCCGGAAATATCCCCGCCGGAGGCTCCCGCAGCTTGCCCGATGCGCAACATCCGCATGACTCAATCCCCCTCGAACACCGGCGTTTCCTTCGCGACAAAGGCGCGATAGGCCCGTTCGAAATCGCCCGTCTGCATACAGATCGCCTGCGCCTGCGCCTCGGCTTCGATCGCCTGTTCGATCGACATCGACCATTCCTGCGCCAGCATGGTCTTGGTCATCATGTGGCCGAAGTTCGGCCCCGCCACCAGTTGCGCGGCCAACGCGCGGGCGTCCGCCTCCAGCGTTTCCGCTCCGACCAGCCGGTTGTGGAATCCCCAGGCATGACCTTCGTCGGCCGACATCGACCGCCCGGTATAGAGCAGCTCCGCCGCCCGGCCCTGCCCGATGATCCGGGGCAGGATCGCACAGGCCCCCATGTCGCAGCCCGCCAGCCCGACACGGGTGAACAGGAACGCCACCCTGGCCTGCGGCGTCGCGATCCGCAGATCCGAAGCCATGGCGATGATCGCCCCCGCCCCCACGCAGATCCCGTCAATGGCCGCAATCACCGGCTTGCCGCAATTCACCATCGCCTTGACCAGGTCGCCGGTCATGCGGGTAAAGGCCAGCAATTCCTTCATGTTCATGCGGGTGAGCGGCCCGATGATGTCATGCACGTCCCCGCCCGAGCTGAAGTTGCCCCCGTTCGAGGCAAAGACCACCGCCTTGACGTCATCGGCATAGACCAGATCGCGGAACCAGTCGCGCAGTTCCGCATAGCTGTCGAAGGTCAGCGGGTTCTTGCGCTCGGGCCGGTCCAGCCGCACCGTGGCGATACCGTCCTCGATCGTGCACAGAAAATGGGTGGTGTCGGCGGCGGTCATGGTTTTCCCTCTGTCAGAATGCGGTCCAGCGTCGCGATCATCGCGCCCGCCTCGTCGGCATCAAGCGCCCCCAACAGCCCGTCGACCCAGGCTTCGTGGCGGGCGGCCTGGCGGGCGAACTCCTCTTCGCCCTTGCGGGTCAGGCGGACCCGGTTGGCGCGGCGGTCGCCCGGCACCGCCTCACGCAGCACATGGCCGTCTTCGACCAGCCGCTCGACAATGCCGGTGACATTGCCGTTCGAGACCTTCAGAAGGCCCGACAGCTCGCTCATCTTCAGCCCGCCCGTATTGCGGGCCAGCGCGCTCATCACGTCGAACCGCGGCAGGGTCGAGGCGAACTCGGTCCTCAGGTTCTCGCGCAGGCTGGATTCCACCGTGCGCGTGATCTTGAGCAGTTTCAGCCAGAGGCGCAGCCGGGCCTTGCTGTCCGGCCCGGTATCGGGGCGGGGATCAGGGGCGGTCATATCTCTCCTCCCGACAGGGCAAGCGCATGGCCGTTCACAGACCGGGCGGCCTCGGAGCAGAGCCAGAGCACCGCGCCCGCCACCTCGTCCACCTGGATGAACCGGTCCTGCGGATTGCCCTTGCGCAGCGCCTTTGCCGCAGCGTCGGGGCTAAGGCCGGTCTTGTCCACGATATTGGCAATCGAGCGGTCGAGCATCGGGGTTTCGATGAAGCCCGGGCAGATCGCGTTGACGGTGATGCCACTGCGGCCCAGTTCCACCGCGAGTGCCCGGATCAGACCGACAACCCCGTGTTTGGCGGCACAATACCCCGCGACATAGGGATACCCCTTGAGCCCGGCAGTCGAGGCAATGGCAATCATCCGGCCCTCGCCCGCACGCTCCATATCCGCAAGCCCCGCCTGAAAGGCGTTGAACACGCCCCCGAGATTCACATCCAGCATCGACCGGAACCCCTCGGCGGTCATCTTGCCGAAGGGGGTGCTGTCGGCGGCGCCCGCATTGGCCACCACCACGCCGACCGGCCCGTTCAGGCCACGGGCCTGCTCAAAGGCGGCACGCACCGCCGCCGGGTCGGTCACGTCACAGGTGACCCAACCGA
>JAUIBJ010000050.1 GCA_030428025.1 Alphaproteobacteria bacterium | reverse complement strand
AGGCGGGGCCCGACTTCTTCACCCGCGACACCACCGAGGACGTGATCATCAAGACCACGCTCGACCAGCGCATCCAGCGGGCAGCGGAAGAGGCGCTGCAGCATGTCTTCGACGAGAAGGTCAAGGATGGATCGAAGGCGCAGGCCGCGATCGTGGTGATGTCGGCCGACGGTGCGGTGCGCGCGATGGTGGGTGGGCGCAAGACCAAGGTGAGCGGCGCCTTCAACCGCGCCACCATGGCCAACCGGCAGACCGGATCGGCCTTCAAGCCCTTCGTCTATGCCACCGCGCTGGAACTGGGCTATTCGCCCGATTCCACCGTGGTCGACGAACCCTACTGCCTTTCCATCCCCGGTTCGGGCCGCTGGTGCCCGGAAAACTACACCCGCAAGCATTACGGCCGTGTGACCCTGACCGAGGCGCTGAAGCGGTCGCTCAACGTGCCTGCGGTCAAGGTGTCGGAGACGGTGGGCCGCGAACTGGTGCGCAAGGTGGCGTCGGATTTCGGGATTGAAAGCGACCTTGCGGCCGGTCCGGCACTGGCGCTGGGGGCCTCGGAAAGCACGCTTCTGGAGATGACGGGGGCCTATGCCGGCATTCTCAACGGCGGCTCGTCGGTCACGCCCTACGGGCTGGTGGAGCTGACCCTTCTTGGCGAGGGTACGCCGCTGATGGATACCGGTGGCGGCATCGGCGAGCGGGTGATCCAGGAAGAGGCGGCGCGCGAGTTGATCTACATGATGAACAAGGTGGTGGAAGAGGGCACCGGCCGGCGGGCAAAGCTGCCGGGGCGCGAATCAGCCGGCAAGACCGGCACCACCCAGGCGGCGCGCGACGCGTGGTTCCTGGGCTTTACCGCCGATTACGTGGCGGGCGTCTGGATGGGCTATGACGACAATTCGCCCCTGCAGGGGGTCACGGGCGGCGGGCTGCCGGCCGAAATCTGGCGCGAAACGATGATCCGTGTGCATGAGGGGCTGGAGCCCAAACCCCTGCCGATGCGGCGCGGCGAGCCCGGTTCACGCGATATCGACCAGCGCGCGCCGGCACCGGCGCCGCAAGGCGAGGAAAACGCCGTGGAACGCATCCTGCGCGACCTTCTGGGCGGTCAGGACCGGTAGGGCAAGGGGCGGGTGCGGCCGGATCACCCGGCCGAGCGCAGATCCTGGATCAGGGCGTCGATATTGCCCTTGCGCGCGTCCAGCATGGCGCCGATCTCGGTGCGTTCGCTCAGCCGCAGGCTGACGCCCTCAATGAGCATGTCGAAGAACAGGTCGCGCCCCGACCGGTCGGAGACCAGAAAGCGCACCTCGAACGGAGCCTCGCCGCGCAGATGCACGGTGGAGATCACTTCGTGCCAAGACTTGACCTTGCGCACATCGCGCACCTCGATCTTCCCGCCGATGAATTCGCGGAAGCGCTTGCCGTATTTACGTGCGATATAGCCCCGGAACGCCTCGGTGAAGGCCCGCATCTGCGCGGGACTCGCCCGGCGCGAATCCGGACCCAGAGTGGATTGGGCGATGATACCCACATCCGCATAGCGGCTGAAGATGCGCTCGAAATCGGCGATCATCGCGTTCAGCGACTTGCCCGACGCGATCACCTTGTTGATTTCGCTCACGATCCGATCGACCAGCTGCCGCGCCCCGCTATCGGTGAGGGCGAGGGCCGGTCGGGACAGGCCGGCCAGCGCCACGGCGGCGAGCCCGGAGCCGATCAGGCGCCTGCGGGTCGGGTTACTCGGCATAGGGGTCATCGTAGGGATCCTCGTAAGTCGCGCCATAGGGGTCGTCATAAGGATCAACATAGGGCGCATCCCCGTTTCCGCCCAGTTCGAAACGGCGGTTTTGCAGATAGAGTGAGCGGGATTGCGCGTAGCTGTCGGCGCTGTCATAGAGTACCGAGTCGATCGTGCCGGAGAAACGGCCGCGCTGAGACAGCCGGTTCGAGATGCGCGCAGCGGTACCGTAATACCGCTCCGGCGTGTCGATGACATAACCCAGCGGATTGGTGAACAGGTCGACGAAGCGGCCGGCGGTGTCGCGTTCGGTCGAGGGGCCGAAGAACGGGGTTTCCATATAGGCCCCCTCGGGGACGCCCCAGACATGCAGGGTTTCGCCGAAATCGGTATCGGTCGCCTCAGGCATGCCCAACTCGGTCGCCGTGTCGAAGAAGCCGCCCAACCCGAAGACGGTGTTCACCAGAAAGCGGTAGCTGTCTTCGGTGGCGCCGCGCATATTGCCCTGAAGGACATTGTTCACCACCGCCTGCGGGATCGACAGGTTGAAGGCGAAGCGCCCGACCGCGGTTTCGATATCGTCCGGCATGAAGGCGCTGTAGCCGCGGCTGGCCGGGCGGAACACCGCCCGGTCGAAGGACTTGTTGAATTCGTGGACCTCGCGGTTGCGTGCCTCGTAGGGGTCGAAAGGTTCGCCGGGCGGGTGATCCGGCCCCGGGGCGGAGCAGGCCGACACCACGGCTAGACACAGCACCGCAAGGGCGAGACGAAGGGGCGCGAAGGGGCGGGGAGATGCTGTATCGGTCAAGAAAAACTCTGTAGCGGGATTAGCAAATCGTTACATAAACTATAGGATCTTCATGCCCAGAAGTCGCCCCTCAGGATGAACTGAGTTGTGGCCTATCGGCGACAGTAGCTCTATTGCAGAAGTCAGGCGGTTTGCAAGCGCGCTTCCGAACGGGATCAAATAAGGTTTCATGACAGTTTCGTCGGACAGATTAAGGAAAGGCCGCGCGGAACTGCGAGCGGCGCGGGACGAAAGCCGGGGCCTTTACTGGTTCGTCGGCATCTTCAGCTTCTTCGTGAACCTGCTGATGCTGACCGGTCCGCTTTACATGCTGCAGGTCTATGACCGTGTTCTGGGGAGCCGCTCGGTGGAGACCCTGATCGCGCTGTCGGTTCTGGTGCTGTTCCTCTTTGCCATGATGGGTTTGCTCGACTACGCCCGTGGACGGATCATGGGGCGGGTCGCGGCGCGGTTCCAGTCGCGACTCGACCGGCGGGTCTTTGACGCGGTGGTCCGCAAGTCGGCGCTACAGCCCGATGCGCGCAGCGCCACCGGCCTCAGCGATCTCGAAGCGGTGCAACGGCTGATGTCCTCGCCGGTGCTGATGTCGATCTTCGATATGCCCTGGACGCCCTTTTTCCTGCTCGGCATCTGGCTCTTCCACCCGTGGCTGGGCGCGTTGGCCATCATCGGCGGATCGGTGCTCATCCTCTTCACCTTCATCAACCAGAGGGTGTCGCGCGAGCCGCTACAACAGGCCAACATGGCAGCGGTGCAGGCCGAGCAGATCGCCAACAGCATTCGCGGCGAATCGGAAATGGTGCAGGCGATGGGCATGCGCGAGGCCACGTTCGACCGATGGCAGCAGGCCCGTGGCCGCGCGCTTTCGGCGCAGATCGCGGCTGCGGACCGGGGGGGCACCTTCACCACCATGACCCGCTCCTTCCGGCTGTTCCTGCAATCGGCGATGCTCGGGCTCGGGGCCTTTCTGGTGTTGCGGGGAGAGTTGACGCCGGGCGCGATGATTGCGGGGTCGATCCTGCTCGGCCGGGCGCTGGCACCGGTCGAACAGTCGATCACCCAGTGGCCGCTGGTGCAGCGCGCCCTGCGCGGCTGGTCCAACCTGGCCGAACTTCTGGCCGCGGTTCCGCCCGAGGCGCCGCGCACCGCGCTGCCACGCCCGCGCGCCCGGCTGGAGGTGCAGCGGCTGACCGTGGCGCCGCCGGGCGAGACCCAGGCCGCCCTGCGCGGCGTCAGCTTCACCATCGAACCGGGGCAGGCGGTGGGGGTGATCGGCCCCTCCGGTGCCGGAAAATCCACCCTCGCGCGGGCGATCACCGGCGTCTGGCCCGCTGCCGCCGGCACGATCCGGCTCGACGGGGCCGCGCTCGACCAGTACGAACCGGCCACGTTGGGCCGGCATATTGGCTATTTGCCGCAGCGTGTGCACCTGTTCGATGGCACCATCGCCGAGAACATTTCCCGGCTGTCCGAGGCGCCGGATGCCGAAAAGGTCGTGGCCGCGGCCCGCATGGCCGACGCCCACGAGATGATCCTCAATCTCTCCGATGGCTACGACACCCGCATCACCGCCGCCAGTTCCCGCCTCTCCGGCGGGCAGATGCAGCGGATCGGGCTGGCGCGCGCGCTTTACGGCGACCCTGTCATCCTGGTGCTGGACGAGCCCAATTCGAACCTAGACAACGAGGGTAGCGAGGCCGTCAATGCCGCCATCCGCCGGTTCCGCGAACAGGAACGTTCGGTGCTGGTGATGGCGCACCGCCCGGCGGCGATACAGGAATGCGACCGGCTGCTGATGCTCGACGGCGGTGCGGTGCGCGCCTTCGGACCCAAGGCGGATGTGTTGCGCAAGGTTCTGCAGAACCACGAACAGATCGCCCGGGCCCAGACCCCCGGGGGCGCGGCATGAGCGGGGGCGCGCCCGCCGCCTGGCCGGTCCGCGCCCCGCTGACCGTGGGCCTTCTGGGTCTCGTGATGCTTTTGGGCGGGTTCGGGGCCTGGGCGGCGCTCACCACCATTTCCGGCGCGATCATCGCGCCGGGGCGGATCGAGGTCGACCAGAACCGCCAGGTCGTGCAGCATCCCGACGGCGGGGTTGTCGCAGCCATCGAGGTGGATGAGGGCGACACGGTCGAGGCGGTCGAGGTTCTGATCCGCCTCGACGAGACCGAACTGGCCTCGCGCCTCGCCATCACCGAGAACGAGCTTTTCGAGGTCATGGCCCGGCGCGGCCGGCTGGAGGCCGAGCGCGACGGGCAGAAGGAGATCGCCTTCGACCCCCTGCTGAAGGAGGCCGGGGCCACCCGGCCCGACGTGCGCAAGCTGATGGATGGGCAGGTGCGCCTGCTGGAGGCGCGGTCGGATTCGATTGCCCGCGAGATCGAGCAACTGGAAAAGCGCCGCGGCCAGATCGCCAACCAGATCGAGGGGATCGCCGCCCAGCAGAAAGCGCTGGAACGGCAGCTGGAGCTGATCGGCAGCGAGTTGGAAGACCAGCAATCCCTGCTCGACCGGGGCCTCGCGCAGGCCGCGCGGGTGCTGGGCCTGCAGCGCGAGGCGGCACGGCTGAGCGGCGAGGTGGGCGAACTTGCCGCCGCCGAGGCCCAGGCCGGCGGACGGATCACAGAGATCGACATCGAGATCCTGAAGCTCGGGTCGCGCCGCCGCGAAGATGCGATCACCCAGTTGCGCGATCTGCAATATCGCGAACTGGAACTCATGGAACAGCGCCGCGCCCTGATGGAGCAACTCGACCGGCTCGACATCCGCGCGCCGGTGGGCGGGGTGGTCTATGGGCTGAATGTCTTTGCCCTGCGCGCGGTGGTGCGGGCGGCCGAGCCGCTGCTTTATATCGTCCCACAGGACCGCCCACTCATCATCATGGCGCGTGTCGATCCGATCCATATCGACAAGGTTTATCTCGGCCAGGACGTCGTCCTGCGCTTTCCGGCGCTCGACCAGCGCAACACCCCGGAACTGACCGGCCGGGTGACACAGGTTTCGGCCGATGCCTTTCAGGACGAGGGTACGCAGCAAAGCTTTTATCGGGCGGAAATCGTCCTCAGCGAGGGCGAGCAGGCCCGCCTGCCGGGGGATGTGACCCTGATCCCCGGCATGCCGGCCGAGGCCTTCATTCGCACCGCCGACCGCACGCCGCTGGCCTATCTGACCAAGCCGCTGACCGACTATTTCGCCAAGGCCTTCCGGGAATAGACCGTGCTGGCACAAGGCGCGCCAGCCAGGGCGCGATGAGTGGCTTGGCCCGAAAAAATCGCGCAGCGCACACCGCATATCCGATTTTCTTCCCCGCGCCGAACGGCTAGCCTGCGCCCGAAACTGCAGTCCGGGAGGGACAACACAACATGGGAAATTTCGAAAGCAAGCTGGCGGAGATGGGCGTAACCCTGCCCGAGGCGCCGATGCCCGCGGCCAATTACGTGCCTTTCGTGCAGGTGGGCACCACGCTTTATGTCTCTGGCCAGATCTCCAAGGAAGGCGACAGGCTTCTCACCGGAAAACTGGGCGATGACATGGAGACCGCCGCCGGCGCCGCGGCCGCAAAGGTCTGTGCCATCGCGCTTCTGGCGCAGGTCAAGGCCGCCTGCGGCGGCGATCTCGACCGGCTGAAACGGGTCGTCAAGCTGACGGGCTTCGTCAACTCCACCCCCGATTTCGCCGAACAGGCCCAGGTTATCAACGGCGCCTCCGATTTCCTTGGCGAGGCCCTGGGCGAGGCCGGGCGGCATGCCCGCTCGGCCGTCTCCGCCGCGTCGCTGCCCTTCGGTGTGGCTGTCGAGATCGAAGGTATCTTTGAAATCGGATGACACTGCTGCCCGAGGTCTTCCTGTCCCGGCCCATAGCCCACCGCGCTCTGCACGATATGTCGCAGGGACGGCCGGAAAACTCCCGCGCGGCGATCCGGGCGGCCATCGCGGCGGGCTACGGCATCGAGATTGACCTGCAACTCAGCCGCGACGGCCGGGCGATGGTGTTCCATGACGACACGCTCGACCGTCTGACCGCCGAGACCGGCCCGGTGCGCGGGCGCAGCGCCGAGGAACTGGGCCGGATCGCGCTGGCCGGCACCGACGAAGGCATTCCGAGCTTCGTCGAGGTGCTGGCGCTGGTGGACGGGCGCGTGCCCCTGCTTGTCGAATTGAAGAACCAGCACGGGAAACCGGGCGACACGGACGGCGTGCTGGAAGGCGCTGTGGCGCGGGACCTTGCCGGCTATTCCGGCCCGCTGGCGCTGATGTCGTTCAACCCGCGCATGGTCCGCCGGTTGGCGGAACTGGCGCCCGACTGGCCACGCGGTCTGGTAACCTGCGCCTATGGGGCCGAGGACTGGCCGGATCTCGCCGAGCCCGTCCGCGCCCATTTGCGCGCCATCCCTGACTTCGCGCCGGCGGGCTGCAGCTTCATCAGTCATGAAGCGAGCGATCTTCGCCGCCCCCGTGTGGCCGAGCTGAAAGCCCAAGGCGCCAAGGTGCTCTGCTGGACGATCCGCTCGCCGCAGGCGGAAGATGAAGCGCGGAAGGTGGCCGACAATATCACCTTCGAAGGCTACGCCCCCGCGCCTCCTCCTTGAACTGGCGCCGCGCGGGCACAAATCTTGGAAAGGGCCCTGAAGAAAGGATCGGCAGCACGATGGACGGACAGGCGGTTACCATCACCGTGCATGACCGGCTCGACGGCGTCGGTGCGGAGGCGTGGAATGCCTGCGCCTGCCCCGAGGCACAGGAGGGCAGCCGGCCCGAAGACCCGTTCACCACCTACCGCTTCCTCAAGGCGCTGGAAGATAGCGGCTCTGTCGGCGCCGGCACAGGCTGGCACCCGCAATATCTGACGGCGGAACTGAACGGGCAGGTGATCGCCTGCGCGCCGCTCTATGCCAAGACCCACAGTCAGGGCGAGTATATCTTCGATTTCAACTGGGCCCATGCCTATGAACGCGCCGGCGGGCGCTATTACCCCAAGCTGCAGATCGCCGTGCCTTTCACGCCGGTCACCGGCCGGCGGCTGCTGACCCGGCCGGGCTACGAGGCGGCGGGGCAGGCGGCCTTGCTGCAGGGGGCGGTGCAACTGGCCGAGCGCAACCGGCTATCCTCGCTGCATGTCACCTTTTGCACCGGGGGCGAGGCCGAGGCCGGTACGCAGATGGGGCTGATGCCACGCGCCTCGCAGCAATATGTCTGGAAGAACGCGGGCTATGCCGATTTCGACGCCTTCCTCGCTACGCTCAGTTCGCGCAAGCGCAAGGCCATGCGCAAGGAGCGCCGGCAGGCGAATGCGTTCGGCGGCGAGATCGTCATGCTGACCGGCGACCGAATTGAACCGCATCACTGGAATGCGCTCTGGACCTTCTACCAGGACACCGGTGCGCGGAAATGGGGTACGCCCTATCTGACCCGCGCGTTCTTCGACATCGCGCACGAGACGCTGCGCGACGACATTTTGCTGGTTTTCGCCTTGCGCGAGGGCCGGCCGGTGGCAGGCGCGATGAACATGATCGGGCGCAGCGCACTTTACGGGCGCTACTGGGGCTGCAGCGAGCATCACCCCTGCCTGCATTTCGAACTGTGCTATTACCGCGCCATCGATTTCGCCATTGCCCGGGGGCTGGACCGGGTCGAGGCAGGCGCACAGGGCGAGCACAAGCTTGCCCGCGGATATCTGCCGACCGGAACCCATTCGCTGCACTGGATCGCCGACCCGGGTTTCGCAGAGGCGATCGGACGTTATCTTGAGGCGGAGCGGAGCGCGGTGGAGGAGGATATCGAGATCCTCACCAGCTATGGTCCGTTCCGCAAGGACAACAGGGAGGAACGACAATGACCGAACGTCTGAGCGACACCGCCCGCAAGACCACGCTTCAGCCGCTGCTGGAGAATGGCTGGTCGATGGTGGAGGGGCGCGACGCGATTTCCAAAACCTTCGATTTCGGCAATTTCGTCGATGCCTTCGGCTTCATGACCCGGGCAGCGATCTGGGCGGAGAAGTGGAACCACCACCCGGAATGGTCGAATGTCTACAAGACGGTGAATGTGACGCTCACCACCCATGACGTCGACGGGCTGAGCGCGCTCGACGTCAAGCTCGCCCGCAAGATGGATACGCTGGCCGAGTGATCAGCGGTACGCCCCGGGCTTGACCCGGGGCCCCTACCTCAATGGCGGACGTCAGATCGTCTGGTCGTAGGCGCCCACCGAGGGCTCGGTCCGGATCACCGCGTCGATCTCGGCGAAGATGGCGCGCATCTCGGCCTCGCTCTCGCCGCTTTCGCAGACCACCACAAGGTTCGGGGTGTTGGAGCTTGCGCGCACCAGCCCCCAACTGCCGTTGTCGAGAATGACGCGGGCGCCGTTGACGGTGACCACCTCCTTGATCGGACGGCCGGCCAAAGTCTCTCCTGCCTCGTGCTTGGCCACCAGCTTTTGCACCAGACGGTCGAGCACCTCGTATTTCTCGGTATCGGCGCAATAGGGCGACATGGTGGGCGTGGCCCAGGTCTGCGGCAGGGCGCGGCGCAGGTCCGACATGGACATGTCCGGGTTGCGGTCCATCAGCTTGCAGATCTCGACCGCCACGCGCATCCCGCAGTCGTAGCCGCGGCCCACCGGCTCGGCCAGAAAATAGTGGCCGGATTTCTCGAACCCCGCCAATGCGCCGATCTCCTTCACCCGCCGCTTCATGTGGCTGTGGCCGGTTTTCCAGTAATCGGCGGTTACGCCGTTCTTCTTCAGTTCCGGGTCCGAGGCGAAGAGGCCGGTGGATTTCACATCCGCCACAAAGGTCGAGTTGGGGTAGAGCTTGGAGAGGTCGCGGGCAAGGATCACGCCCACCTTGTCGGCGAAGATCTCCTCTCCTTCGCCATCGACCACGCCGCAGCGGTCGCCGTCGCCATCGAAGCCGAGCGCCAGATCGGCGCCCGAGGCGCGCACAGCGTCGGCCATGTCGTGCAGCATCTCCATCGCTTCCGGGTTGGGGTTGTAATGGGGGAAGGTATAGTCGAGCCGGTTATGTGAGGGCACAACCTCGACCCCCATCCTCTCGAACAGCTCGGGGGCGAAATGCGAGGCGGTGCCGTTGCCGGTGGCGCAGACCACCTTGAGGGGGCGTGACATGCGGAAATCGCCCACCAGATCGTCGAGATAAGCCTCGCGTACCCCATCGACGAACTCGTAGCTGCCGCCGGGGGCAGGCTCGCCCTCGCCACCCAGAACGATGTCGCGCAGTTCGGCCATCTCGTCGGGACCGTGGGTGAGGGGGCGTTCGAAGCCCATCTTCACCCCGGTCCAGCCATTTGGATTATGGCTGGCCGTGACCATCGCAACCGCCGGCACGTCGAGGTGGAACTGGGCGAAATAGGCCATGGGCGAGAGCGCCGGGCCTATGTCCCTCACCTGGATGCCGGCCTGCATCAGGCCCAGGATGAGCGCGTTCTTGATCGCCAGAGAATAGTCGCGATAGTCGTTGCCGACCGCGATCTGCGGGGCGATGCCGCGCCGCCGCATCTGGGTGCCGAGCCCCAGCCCGAGGGCCGTCATCCCCGGCAGGTTGATCTCGTCGGGGTATTTCCAGCGGGCATCGTATTCGCGAAAGCCGGTGGGCGCGATCATCGGGTCGCGCAGGAAAGCCCAGCTGTTGGGGGTCACGTCGGGCAGCGGTCTGTTCATGTCGAAAGGCTCTTGGGTGAAAGGTGAAAAGTGGTTGGCCGGGGGCGGGCTTGCCGCCCTCCGGCACGGGGGTGATTGCGGGGCGCGCCTGTCACCGTCAGGAGGACACCTGCTCTCTGAGGATCGACGCGGTCAGCGACACCATCAGATAGACGCCGGCGAAGATGAGGAAGGCCACGATCGTGTTCTCGAAGGCCCGCGGATAGGACGGGTCCTGCGAGGTGACGGGCTTGACGCTGACGGTCAGGTAACGGACCTGCTTGTTGGCCTCGATCTCGCTCTGGCGCTTGGTTTCCAGCGCCGATTGCAGAACCATGTCGGCGGTGGCCAGATCGGCCTGGGCCATCTGGATTTCGGCCGCCTGAGAGGCCAGCGAGCTCGAATCCTCGGTCGCCTCGGTGAGGCGGGCGTTCTGCTTGGCCAGTTCCGTCTGCAGAACCTCGATCTGGCTGCGCAGCGCCTCGACCTTGGCGGCGTTGGGGCGCGGGTTGTTGAGCTGGGTGTTCAGCGCCAGCTGTTTTTCCTGAAGCTGCAGTTCCACATTCTGGATCAGTGCCCGGATATTGGCGATTTCGCCCTCGGGGTCGAGGATCGAGCCCTCCTGCAGCGCCACCAGCCGTTCCTGCGCGGCGCGGCGGTCGCTCTTGGCTTCCTCGAGGCTGTGAATTGCCGTCTTCACCGCGTCGATGCGCTTTTCCTGGCTAAGCTCGTCGACCCGCTGTTCGGCATATTCGATCAGTTTTTCGGAAAACTGACGGCTCACCTCGGGGTCGGCGGTGGACAGTTCCATCCGGATCACGCCCTCGGTCGGGTCATAGCCCAGTTTCACGTATTTCTTGTAGACCTTGTAGGCTTCTTCGTTGGTGGCGCCCGGGTCGAGCCGCTGTATCGGGTCGATCCAGCCCTGACTGAAATGGTCGCGGAAACCCAGATCGGAATCGAGGCGCAGCATCGCATCCTTCGATTCCAGATAGGACTGGGTGGCAATCGAATCCTGCCCCGTGGCGAAGGCGGTGCCGCTGAACAGCCCCGCGCCGGGCGTGCTGCCCATGCCATCGGCCGTGAGGATCAGGAATTCGGACTTGGTCGAATACATCGGCGTGGCGATGTTGAAAAAGTAATAACCGACGAT
>JAUIBJ010000729.1 GCA_030428025.1 Alphaproteobacteria bacterium | reverse complement strand
GTCGATGGGATGGCGGATCATATCGAACTGCCGGTAAGCCACACCTTCATGATGAACAACCCGCTGGTGATCGCGGAGGTGGTGGAATTCCTTGCGCATGGAACCTTCGATCACGACATGGACCTGGGCGATCTCATCCGGGGCGGCGAATGAGCCTGGCCCTGCGGTTCACCGGGGCCCAGGTGCTGACCCCCCAGGGGCTGGCCGTATGCGAGTTGAACATGGCCGACGGGCGGATCACAGCGGCCGCTCAGGCCCGAGCGGTGGACCTTTCGGGCTTCATCGTGCTGCCTGGTATCGTCGATGCACATGGCGACGGGTTCGAAAAGCATCTCGCGCCACGGCGGGGCGCGATGAAGGATGTGGATCAGGGTCTGGTCGCCGCCGAGGCGGAACTTGCCGCCAACGGAATCACCACCGCCGTTCTGGCACAGTTCTACAGTTGGGAAGGCGGTATGCGCGGGCCGGATTTCGCCACGCGCGTGTTCACTGCGCTGGAGAATGTGCGCCCACGGCTCGATACCGCGATACTGACGCAGCTCAGGTTCGAAACGCCAATGCTGGACGACTACGCCGCGATGCAGGAGATGGTGGCGCGCTTCGACATCCCCTATGTCGTCTTCAACGATCATCTGCCGCATGAGGCGCTGGAGAGGGGCAAACGCCCGCCGCGACTGACCGGTCAGGCGCTGCGCATCGGTCGCAACCCCGAGAAGCACCTTGAATTGATGCAGGCGCTGCATGCGCGGCGGCACGAGGTGCCGGACGCATTGAGGGCGCTGACCGGGGCGCTGGCAAAGGCAGGCGTGCGCATGGGCAGCCATGATGACCGCACTGCTGAAGGCCGCGCGACATGGCACCGATTGGGCGTTCGCATCGCCGAATTTCCCGAAACGCCGGAGGCCGCCGAGGCGGCCAGCCGGGCCGGCGATGGCGTCGTTCTCGGCGCCCCCAATGTGGTGCGCGGCGGATCGCATAACGGCAATGTCAGCGCTATCGATCTGGTGGCCATGGGGCTCTGCGACGCGCTGGCTTCTGATTATCACTATCCCTCCCTGCGCCGCGCCGCCTTCCTTCTGGCCGATGGCGGGGTGACCGACCTCGCCGGGGCGTGGGCGCTCGTCTCCGCCGGGCCTGCGCGCCTTCTGGGGCTCGACGACCGCGGCACGCTTGAGCCGGACAAGCGCGCCGATCTGGTGGTGATCGACAAGACCACACGCGACATCTGCGCCACGATCTCCGGCGGCCGCCTCACCCATCTGCGCGGCGCCGCCGCTCGCAGCTTCATTGGCTGACGCGGCTTCTTTCTGGTTGAAATTGCCCGCTGCCGGGGAACCGTTTTTCCGGACAGGCCGTCAGGTATGGAGAGCGGCACCGATGACCCGGTTCACATGCCCCATCTTGCGCCCCGGCTTGACCTCGGCCTTGCCATAAAGATGCAGCGCGGTACCCGGTTCCGCCGCGATGGCCGCCACTCTCTCCATGTCTTCGCCGATCAGGTTTTCCATCGTGACGTCAGCATAGCGGCCGCCATCGCCCAGCGGCCAGCCTGCCACCGCGCGGATATGCTGCTCGAACTGATCCACCGCACAGCCCTGCTGCGTCCAATGGCCGGAATTGTGTACCCTGGGCGCGATCTCGTTGACCACCAGCCCGGCCTCGGTCACAAAGAGTTCCACCCCCATCACGCCGACATAGTCGAGCTTGTTGAGGATCTTTCCCGCCAGCAGCACCGCATCGGCACGGCGTGACGCCGACAGGCGCGCGGGAACGGTGGTGGTACGAAGGATACCGGCCTCATGTACGTTCTCACCCGGATCGAAACAGGCGACCCTGCCATCCTGCCCGCGCGCCCCGATCACCGAGACCTCGCGGCTGAAACCCACGAATCCTTCGAGGATCGCCGGCTGGCCACCCATCTGCGCCAGAGCCTCTTCGGCCTCCGAGGCGGCGTTGATCCGTGCCTGTCCCTTACCGTCATATCCGAAACGGCGGGTCTTGAGGATCGCTGGAAAGCCGATCTCCGACAGGCCCTCGGCCAAGTCCTCGGCCTCGTCCACCGCCGCGAAGGGCGCGGTGGCGAGGCCCAGATCGGCCAGAAACGCCTTTTCCACCAGCCGGTCCTGGCTAACCCGAAGGGCGTTGCGCCCCGGGCGCACCGGGCGCAGCCTTTCCAGAATGTCGAGCGCCGAGGTGGGGATGTTCTCGAACTCGTAGGTGATCACGTCCACGGCCTCGGCAAAGGCGCGGAGCGCCTCTTCGTCCT
>JAUIBJ010000049.1 GCA_030428025.1 Alphaproteobacteria bacterium | reverse complement strand
TTCCTGAAACCACGGGTTGGTGCGTGGCCCCGAGGCCAGCAGCCGGGTTTCGATCCACTCGCCGCCGCGCTTGATGTTCTCGGCATGCAGAACCGCCCAGATATCGTCTTCCGAGGTCTGGCCGGCGGGCACCATCGTGCGCGCAAACGCCTCCATCGCCGCCACCGACACTTCGCAGGCATGCGACGCGCATCGCATGGCGAGGATCTCGTCGGGCCCTTTCACCGAACGGGCCTTCTCGGTCACTTCCTCGCCTTCCATGATCTCCAGCCCCTGCGCCTCCAGCGCGCGCAGCCCGTGCAGCATGATTTTGTCGACGGCCAGCCGTTTGTTGCCGGGGGCATGTTCCTCCAGCAGCAGGCGCACCTCGTTGGAAAAGACATCCGCTGCCACGTCCGTCTTGTCGCCCCGGTCGAAATAGAAAAGATCCGCGCCCGAGCGCTGTTCGCGCACCAGCGGGTTGAAGGTGCTCAGGAATGGCGAGTTCTTGTAATCCCAGATTACCATGTAGCCGTCGGCGCAAAGCAGAAGCGCGCGGAACGGGTTGTGCGTGTTCCACAGCTGCATGTTAGTGGAATCAGTGGCATAGCGGATGTTGAGCGGATCGAAGACCAGAAGGCCCGCATAGTCGCGCGCGACGATGGCCTGGGTCAGCCTTTCCCAGCGAAATCGCCGCATCGATTGCAGGTCGGGCAGTTGCAACCCCGCCTTTTCCCATTCGCGGAAGGCCAGCTGCGTCGGCCCGATCTCGATCCGGTCGGCATCGTTGGGGGTGTTGTCGCCCAGGGTCGCGCCCCGGCTCGGGTCGATCTTGCGGGTGTCGCGGTAATGGGTGGTCATGGGCTTCTCCTCGCTCCTTCGCCCGCAGCCTGACCGCAAGTGGCGCAGCCATTCGCGCCAGAAAGCGACATGTTCGCGTGCCGAAATGCACAAGGTCCAATTGTCACAAAGACTTCAGCAAAGCTTCAACACCCTGTCTAAGGAGGGCGGTTTGACGGATCGGGCAACCGAACCGGGAGATTTTCCATGACATTCCTGAAAACCACGCTGATCGCCGCCCTGGCCACCGGCGCCGCCGGGACCGCCCTGGCCGAGAGCCTAAGCTATGGCCCGCGCCCCGCCTATCTGATCGACCGCATGGCCGAGGGGCCGCTGAAGGACAAGCTGGCCGCCTGCATGGGCCAGACGCCCGAGCGCACGCACTTTTCCATCGGCCACCGGGGCGCGCCGCTGATGTTTCCCGAGCATACGGTGGAATCGAACCGCGCCGCCGCGCGGATGGGGGCGGGCATTCTGGAATGCGACGTAACCTTCACCAAGGATCACGAACTGGTCTGCCGGCACGCGCAGAACGACCTGCACACCACCACCGACATTCTTGCCACAGATCTGGCGGGCACCTGCGTAACGCCCTTCACCCCGGCCTCGGGTGAAGAGCCGGCCAAGGCCGAATGCCGCACCTCCGAGATCACGCTGGCGGAATTCAGGACGCTGACCGGGAAGATGGACGCCGCCGACAAGACCGCAACCTCGGTCGAGGGCTATATGGACGGCACGGCGGGCTGGCGCACCGACCTTTATGCCACCGAAGGCGGCACGCTGATGACCCATGCCGAATCGATCGCGCTTTTCAGGTATCTCGGCGCCAAGTTCACGCCAGAGCTGAAAAGCCCCTCGGTCGAGATGCCCCATGACGGGTTCAGCCAACAGGACTATGCGCAGAAGCTGATCGACGAATACAAGGCCGCGGGCGTTCCGGCCTCGGATGTCTGGGCGCAGAGCTTCAACCTCGACGATGTGCTCTACTGGGTCGAGAACGAGCCGGAATTCGGCAAGCAGGCCGTCTATCTCGACGACCAGTATGACAACGAGAGCTTCGACAGCATGGACCCGGCCACATGGGAATACGCCATGGACGATCTGGCCGCGAAGGGCGTGCAGTACATCGCCCCGCCGATGTGGATCCTCGTCACCCTCGACGGCGACCGGATCGTGGCCTCGGAATATGCCAGACAGGCCAAGGCGGCGGGCCTCAAGATCATCACCTGGACGCTGGAACGTTCGGGCCCGCTGACCACGGGCGGCGGCTGGTACTTCCAGACCGTGACCGACACGATCGACACCGATGCCGACTATTTCACCATGCTGCATGCGCTGCACGAGGAGGTGGGGATCGAGGGCATCTTCAGCGACTGGCCAGCCACGGTGACCTATTACGCCAACTGCATGGGGCTCTGAGCTGCCCTCGCGCGCGCCTCGCGAGGGGCGCGCGCCTGTTATCCGCCGCGCACCGTGTCGATCATCAACTGCACGTTTTCGGGGTCGGCATCGGGCGTGATCCCGTGGCCGAGGTTGAAGATATGCGGGCCGTGGCGGAAGGCCTCGACGATGCGGCGCGTCTCCCGCACCAGCGCTTCGCCGCCGGTCACCATATGCGAGGATTTCAGGTTGCCCTGCACGCAGCCCGAGACCTGCACCTTCTCCGCCGCCCATTCCGGCGTCACCGAATCGTCCACCGCCACGCAATCGGCGCCGGTGGCGGCATGGAAGCCCACGTATTTCTCACCCGCCTCGCGCGGAAAGGCGATGACGGGAATGCCCGCGTGCCGCGCCTTCAGCTCGGAAATGATGCGTTTCGCGGGGGCGGTGGCGTAGCGGTCGAACTCCTCGCCGGTCAGCGAGCCCGCCCAGCTGTCGAACAGCTTCACACATTCCGCGCCCGCCTCGATCTGGGCCGAGAGATATTCGATGGTGGCCTCGGTCAGCCGGTCGATCAGCGCCTCGAAAAGCGGCCGGTTCTCGGCCTTGAGCGCATGGGCCGGCCCCTGATCGGGTGTGCCGCGCCCGGCGATCATGTAGGTTGCCACCGTCCAGGGCGCCCCGGCAAAGCCGATGAGCGTGGTCTCTTGCGGCAGGGCGCCCGAGAGGTTGCGCACGGTCTGATAGATGGGCGCCAGCGTGTCATGGATGTCGCCAGCCGGTTTCAGCGCGTCGAACTCGGCCTGCCGGGTGATCGTCGACAGCCGCGGCCCCTCGCCGGTGACGAACCACAGATCGGCGCCAAGGGCCTGCGGTACCAGAAGAATGTCGGCAAAGAGGATCGCCCCGTCGAAGCCGTAGCGGCGAATGGGCTGCAAGGTCACTTCGGTCGCCAGATCGCTGTTGTAGCAGAGTGACAGGAAATCGCCCGCCTCGGCCCGCGTGGCGCGGTATTCGGGCAGGTAGCGGCCCGCCTGCCGCATCATCCAGATCGGCGGCACATCCTGCACCTCGCCCGCCAGAGCCTTCAGGATCGTCTTCTTTGCAGCCATGACCGCCCTCCCTCTTGCGCCGTGGTCACCCCCCGGCGGCATAATGTCAAGCACCGGCGCTTGTCAGAGGGATTGCACCGGTCTAGACCGACTAAATGATACACGATCTACCCGACCCGTCCCGACCGCTGAAAATCGGCACTCGCGGCTCGCCGCTGGCCCTAGCCCAGGCGCATGAGACGCGCGACCGGCTGGCGGCAAGTTTCGGCCTGCCCATTGATGCCTTCGAGATCGTGGTCATCAAGACCACCGGCGACAACCGCGCGATGATCGCCACCGATACGCCGCTCAAGGAAATCGGCGGCAAGGGGCTTTTCACCCGCGAAATCGAGCAGGCGCTGCTGTCGGGCGGGATCGACATCGCCGTGCATTCGATGAAGGACATGCCGGTGGCGCAGCCCGAGGGCCTGTTGCTGGACACCTATCTGCCCCGCGAGGACGTACGCGATGCCTTCGTCGCGCCCGACGCGGCCGGGCTGGCCGACCTGCCCGAAGGGGCGAAGGTTGGCACCTCGTCGCTCCGGCGGCGGGCGCAGGTGCTGGTGGCCTATCCGCATCTGGAGGTGGTGGAGTTTCGCGGCAACGTGCAGACACGGCTGAAGAAGCTCGAGGACGGGGTCGCCGCCTGCACCTTCCTGGCCGTGGCCGGACTCAACCGGCTGGGCCGGCAGGATGTGGTGAAGGCCCCGATCGAACCGGAGGAGATGCTGCCGGCGGTGGCGCAGGGTGCCATCGGTATCGAGCGGCGGCAGGACGATACCCGGGTGGCCGACATGCTGGCGGCGATCCACGACCGCGAGACCGGCGAGCGGCTGGCGGCGGAGCGGGCCTTTCTGGCCCGGCTCGACGGCTCCTGCGAGACGCCCATCGCCGGGCTGGCCGAGCTTGACGGCGGCACATTGCGCCTGCGGGGCCAGATCCTGCGCCCGGATGGCAGCGAAAGCCTGTCGGACGAGGCCAGCGCGCCGGTGGAAGACGGCGCGCGACTGGGCGAGGAAATGGCGCGCGGCCTTTTGCAGCGTGCCGGTCCCGGGTTTTTCGACTGGCGCAGATGAACAGGCGGCCAGGTTCTGCGCGAGGCACGCGGAACGGGCCGGCGAGCGGTGCCCTCAGGGCAGAACCTTGCCCGGATTCATGATCCCGTTCGGGTCGAGCGCCCGCTTGATGGCCCGCATCGCCTCCAGCGCCACCGGATCCTTGTGCCGCGTCATCGCCGGCAGTTTCGACAGCCCGATCCCGTGCTCGGCCGAGAACGACCCGCCGAGCGCGATCGTCTCCTCCTCGACCGCCTCGCCAATGGCGCGGTGAACGGCCGGATCGCGGCTTTCCGGCCAGGCCGCGAAATGCAGGTTGCCGTCGCCCAGATGCGCCACATGCATGAAAGCGATGCCGGGGTCGAGCGCCCGCGCCCGGGCCTCGGTGCGGTCCAAGAGCGCCTGCATCCGGTCGAGCGGCACGGCGATGTCATTATCGACGACGGGCGAGCGCAGCCGCGACACCTCTGCCGAGGCCTCGCGCCGCGCCCACATCTCGGCCCGCTGGCTTTGCGACTTTGCGACCACGGCGTCGAGCACCGCGCCTTTCTCGAACATTCGCCCCAGCAGGGTTTCCAGATAGGCGGTGATCGGCACGGTGCCGTCCGAGCCCGGATCGGCATCGCGGGCGGAAAGCGCCCCCAGTTCGACGAGGATGTTCACGTCATAAGAGGTCTCGAACGGCGCGCGGGCGTCGGGAAACCGCTGCATATGAGCCTCGATGAAGTTCTTCGGCATGTATTCGAAGGCCTCCACCGCGCCGCCCGTCTCGGCCTGCAGCACATGCAGAAGCTCCAGCGCACGGGCAATGTCTGGCACCGCCACCATCGCCGTGGCATAGGCGCGGGGTTTCTGGAAAAGCTTCAGCACCGCTCCGGTAATCACCCCCAGCGTGCCCTCCGCGCCGATCAGCAGGTCGCGCAGGTCATAGCCGGAGTTGTCCTTGTAGAGCGCGCTCATCAGGTCCATCACCTGGCCTGTGGGCGTGACCGCCTCGATCCCCAGACAGAGCGCCCGGGTGCTGCCATAGCGCACCACGTTCGAGCCGCCCGCATTGGTTGACAGGAACCCGCCGACCATCGCCGAGCCGCGCGCGCCGAAAGTGAGCGGAAAGATCAGGTCATGCTCGGCGGCGGCCGCATGCAGGTTCGACAGGACCACGCCCGCCTCCACCGTGGCGGTGCGGCCGGCCGGGTTGATCTCGCGGATGGCCGACATCCGGTTGAGGGACAGCATCAGCGCGCCCTCAGCCTCGGTGGCCTTGGTCAGGCCGGTATTGCCCGAGACCGGCACCACCGGCACCTTCGCCTCATTGGCCAGCCGGATCACGGCGGCCACCTCCTGCGTGGTGCCGGGGCGGACCACCGCCAGGGGCGTCCAATGCGCCTGTTCGCTCCAGTCCTGCGACCAGGGGACGGCATCGGCTCCGGTCAGCACGTTCCGGGCGCCCAGAATCGCGGAAAGCTCGTCGAGAATACGGTCTGTCATGCCGGCAATCTGCGCGAGCTTTGCGCGCAGGGCAAGACGGGAGTGGACAGGCGGTCGTGCCGGCTTATCTTGACTGTCAAACCGAGATGGAGACCACTGATGCTGTCCCCTGCTTTTCACCTTCGACCGCTCGCCGCCGCGATTGCCTTTCTGGCCCTGGCCGCTACCGCTTTCGCGGCCGAGCGCGATTGGCGTTTTTCCTCCATCGACGGGGGCGAATATGCCTTTGGCGACTGGGCCGGGCGGCCCGTTCTGGTGGTCAACACCGCCTCGCGCTGCGGATTCACGCCGCAGTATGACGGCTTGCAGGCGCTGTATGACCGCTTTCGCGACCGGGGCCTCGTCGTGCTGGCCGTGCCGTCGCAGGATTTCCGGCAGGAACTGAAAAGCGATGCCGCAGTGAAGGAGTTCTGTGAGGTGAATTTCGACCTCGACCTGCCGATGACCACGATCACCCCCGTCACCGGGGCGGATGCACATCCCTTCTACCGTTGGCTTGCGACAACCGAAGGCTGGCGGCCTTCGTGGAATTTCAACAAGGTTCTGATCTCTCCCGACGGCTCGGTCGCCGGCACCTGGGGCTCTGCCACGCGTCCGCTTTCCGGTGCACTCATCCAGCCGATAGAGGCGCTTCTGCCGCAGGGCTGAGAGCGCGGCAATTGGCACTTGACGGGGCGCGCGGCCTACCTTACCTAGCGCCACGGTTTGGCGGAGTAGCTCAGTTGGTTAGAGCAGCGGAATCATAATCCGCGTGTCGGGGGTTCAAGTCCCTCCTCCGCTACCAAAGAATTCAAAGAATGATTTGAGATTCCGGTGCGCTGACAAGCCTTTAGGCTCTCGCCAGGTCCGGTCTTTTTCATCCCTTCAGCGGTTCTGGTTGGCCATCCGAAGCACGATGACCTGGTCGGCTATTTCCGTTGCGATAGATCATCCTCAATGATTCATCGCACCCACAGGGGGCCGGAAGACTTCCCCGAGAACGGTTTCTTTGTATTTGCGATGGTCAATGAGAACGATTTCCTCCCCGCCATGTCATCACCGGTCTGGTGATCGTGACGAACGCGTCCGTCATAGCAAAGGCCGATCCCGTCTCACTAGACGCGCGCGGGAAATGAGGGACTACCGAGGGGCTGATTTCTGCGAGACCCTTGCACTGGCTCAGGTTCAGAACCCGCAATTGAAAGATAGTTGTAGCGCCGCACTTGAAAGGCCCCAATGCGCTCTCCCAATATGCTGTTTAATGGGGTGCGGCCTTCAGGAGAACAAAAGGATGATAAACACCAGGAGGCTGCCCCATCGCCTTAAAATTGCACGGAAAATCAAATCTCACCCTTGTGTCCCGCTCTGACTGATAATATCGATGGACCTGTTTCCGCGAACTGACTAACTGTTAACTGTCACCAAAATGAAGAATGGACTAAAGGAGCGCGCAAATTGACTGTAGATGTAAAGAAACTGACGCCTGAAGAGCGCAAGCAGCTATTGGAAGATATCCGTAAGGCAGAAGAAGAGGAAAAGAGCGCCTACAAGCAGGAATTCGTGAATGACGTAGCCGCAATTGCCAAGGAGAAAGGCATCAGATGGTCAGAAGCCCGTTCTCTCATAGTGAATTACACCCCTTCCAATGACACTGAGGCGAAGAAACTTGGTTTCACGCACAAGAAGGACGGAAAGTATTTCCACCGCCAGGTTAAAGGTGCGACCAAGTTGAAATGATCTGATTCCGGCAGACTTTTTGTTTGCATGACCGATATCGAAAACTGATGCTATGGCCGGATGCCGTCCGGCCATGCCTAATAGTTTGAAGGGGCCGCCGGGGATGCCTGCGGCTGAGGTTATTTTGGCGGCAAAGGGTCCATTGCGGTAATCCGTCGAGACCTCGCCATGCTGCAGCGTGGCGAGCTTCCCCAAACCCCTGAAATCGGGATAGTGGGCCAAACCGGTTCCACCAATATTGGGCCGACCAAAGTCTGTCCTCAACCTTTCGAGTGGGAAGAGGAACAGAACACACATCGTGAGCGCCGGTTGGAGGACATGATTTCAGCAAATGCGTGGAAGCTGTTCGCCCACAAGCATGTCCACTATGCGCCTGCCGCCGAAAGCAGAGTTCATCGTCACGGGTACAATGTCGGCTTCAGTGGCCTTGCCGATGATCCGGGCGTCCTTCCCGGCGTCGGTCGAATGCATCGCCGCAAGGGCTGCGCCGGCATGCTCGGGCGCTACGAACAGCACCAACGTGCCCTCGTTGGCGAGATAGAGCGGATCGAGGCCAAGAATCTCGCACATTCCCTTTACCTCGGGTCTTATCGGCAGCGCGGACTCGTCTATGCAAACCGAAACCCTCGCCGCCTCCGCCATTTCATTGAGGGCCGAGGCAAGCCCGCCCCGGGTCGCATCACGCGCTGCACGCACCGGAACCGCCGCACAGACGACCTCCATAAGATGTCCCAGGCCGCGGCAATCCGACTGAATCTCGGAATGCAGCGCCAGGTCGCCGCGGGCGGCCAGAATGGTTGCGCCGTGGTCGCCGAGGACACCGTTCACTATGGCCACGTCGCCGGGACGGATGGTCTCGGCCGCCAGCTTGCGATTCGGTGGGATGATCCCGATGCCTGACGTGGTAATGAAGATTTGGTCGGCCGAACCTTTCTCGACCACCTTGGTGTCCCCGGTCACGATATGCACGCCGGCCTGTTCTGCCTCGCGTGCCATCGAGGCGACGATGCGGCGCAGCAGGGCAATGTCGCAGCCTTCCTCGATGATAAAGGCCGCCGAAAGCCACATCGGCCGGGCGCCGCCGACCGCGAGGTCGTTCACGGTCCCGCAGACCGCAATCTTGCCGATATCGCCGCCGGGAAACTCTACGGGCGTAACCACGTAGCTGTCAGTCGTGAAGGCAAGCCGCGCGCCCGGCTCGCGCATCGTCTCGGCGGTCAGGCGCGCCTGGTCTTCGGTGCTTTCCGGCTGGAAGACGGAGGTGAAGACCTCCTCGATGAGATCCCGCATGGCACGACCGCCGCCGCCATGACTCATTGTCACACGCTGGTCGTTCAGGCGGGAGGGTCTGGCGCTCATGTTCATTCCGCGGGCTCCAGATGTCTGGCGCCGCCATAGGTCCAGTAGGCAGCGCAGGCGCCCTCGGAGGAGACCATCAACGCGCCGAGCGGCATGTCGGGCGTGCAGCCGCGTCCGAATTGCGGGCATTGAGTGGGCTTCATGCGCCCTGTCATCACCGCGCCGCAGGCACAGCCCTCGGGTTCGGGGGCGGGCTTGCGCTCGTTGGCATAACCGATGCCGAACTTCTCTTCGGCATCGAACTGTTTGTACGGATCGCGGATCCGCAGACCGGAGGCGTCGATTTCGCCCAGGCCCCGCCATTCGAAACTCGGGCGCGGCTCGTAGACGTCCGCAATGGCCGCGAGGCTTACAGGATTGCCATGCTCGGGCACCACGCGGGCATATTGGTTTTCCACTTCTGCACGACCATCGCGGATCTGCTGAAGGACCATCAACACCGATTGCAGCAGGTCGAGCGGCTCGAAGCCCGAGACAACGATAGGTTTGCCGTAGGTTTCGGAAATGAAATCATAAGGATGTATGCCGATCACCATCGAGACATGGCCGGGCCCGACAAAGCCGTCGAGCTTCATGTGCGGATCGTCGAGCAGCGCCTTGATGGGCGGCGGGACTGTGATGTGATTGCAGAAGACCGTGAAATTCCCAATGCCGTCCCGGGCGGCGGCCTGTATGGTCAATGCCGTGGACGGCGTCGTGGTCTCGAAGCCCAGGCCGAAGAAGACCACCTCGCGCTCGGGGTTGCGGCGGGCGAGCTCCAGCGCGTCGAGTGGTGAGTAGACCATGCGGATATCCGCCCCTTCGGCCTTTGCCTGCAACAGCGATTTACGCGTGCCCGGCACCCGCATCGCATCGCCGAACGTCGTGAAGATGACCTCTGGACGCTCAGCAAGTTCAACGCATTCGTCCACCCTGCTCATGGGCAGGACGCAGACCGGACAGCCGGGGCCGTGGATGAACTCGATCCCGTCGTGCACCAGCTTGTCGAGGCCGTAACGGAAGATCGCGTGGGTGTGGCCTCCACAGATTTCCATGATGTGGACCGGGGTGTCGCGGGTCGCGCCGATCTCGTCCGCCACCCTGGCGATGGCCGCCAGAACGCCCTTGGCCGCGACCGGGTCGCGAAATTCCTCGACATATCTCATGACGACCCCTCCAGCGCCTTCTGGCCCTCGGCCATGGCCTCCATCGTCTCCTGCGCTTCGCCGAGGCCGCGCAGGGCCTCCAGCGTTTCGGCGGCCTCGTCCGCGTCGATGACCGCCATCGCAAAGCCCACGTGGATCAGCACCCATTCGCCCACCAGATCGGCGAGCGGCCTCGCTGCCACCGGCGCAAGGCATATCTCGCGGCGCACGCCCGAGACGTCCGACATGGCCATGAGACGTGCCTCGTCCGTGATCTCGACGATCTGTCCGGGGATACCCAGGCACATGTTCAGTCCTCCTCTGACACCGCGGAATGGCGTTCTATTCCGTACCGATCGAGTTTTGCCCTCAGGCCCACGCGGCTGAGCCCAAGTTCGGCTGCGGCCTTCGACTTGTTCCATTTGAGGCGCGTCAGCGTCTCGCCCAGGATACGCATTTCCATAAGCTCCACCCGCTCCTTGAGCGAGCCCTCGAGCGTGCAGAGGTCGGACACCCCCGCGAGCCGGCCATCGCCGTCCTTTTGGCTGCCGGCCTGCAGGATATGCCGCGAGATGAGTTCCGGTCCGAGGGTCAGATCCTGCGCGAGGATCAGCATGCGCGTCACCTCGTTGCGCAACTCCGGCAGGTTGCCCGGCCAGTCATAGGCTTCGAAGAAGTCAAGGGCGGCGCGCGAGAAGGACCGAACCGGCTTGCCGTGCTGTTCGGCGGCTTCATGCAGCATCCGCTCGGCCACCAGTGCGATATCGTCGCCCCGCGCCTTGAGAGATGGCAGCGTAAGTTCGGTTGTCGCAAGCGAGAAGAACAGATCGGACCGAAACTGCCCGGATGCGACAAGCTTGCGAAGGTCGCGATGAGTGCCGGTGATGATCCGGGCCGAGCTTGTCAATGTCTCGTTACCGCCGACCGGTTGGAAACTTCCCTCGGTCACGATCCTGTAAAGCGCGATCTGCGTGGCGGGGCTCAGCGTATCTATGCCGTTGAGGAAAAGTGTTCCACGATCGGCCTTTTGCAGCAGCCCCGCTCTCGATTGCATCTGGCCGGGGGTTACGCCGCGCTTCACGCCGAACAGCTCGGCGGCAAGACTGGCATCGTCGAGCCCGGCGCAATTGAGTTCGAAGAAGGGTTTGTCGCCGCGCAGCGAACCGTAATGCATCGCGCGGGCGAAATCTGTCTTGCCGGTGCCGGGCTGTCCGGTGATCAGCACGGGCACTTCGAAGCTGGCGAACTGCCTGGCCAGCGCTATTGCCGGGTTGAGCGGCGAATTGGTGCTCCGCAGGATTCGGTCGAATCCGAGGCCTTCCTGCGCGGCCCGACGGCG
>JAUIBJ010000728.1 GCA_030428025.1 Alphaproteobacteria bacterium | reverse complement strand
CATACCCGCATCGGCCTGCTGATGCGCGCGACGCAGGCCGACCGGGACATGGCGCTCGCCTTCGGCATCCCCGTCGAGCGGGTCTATGCGCTGGTCTTCGGGATCGGTGCGGCGCTGGCGGCGCTGGCCGCCGTGCTGATCGTGCCCATTCAGCAGGCGCATTACCTGATGGGGGCCGATCCGCTGCTGCTGAGCTTCATCGTGGTCATCATCGGCGGCTTGGGCAGCCTGCCCGGTACCGTGGTCGCGGCCATCTTCATCGGGCTTTCCGATGGCATCATATCGGTCTTTTTCTCGCCGACGCTGGCCAAGATCCTCGCCACGCTGCTGGTGGGGCTTGTGCTGGTCTTCCGCCCGCAGGGCCTCTTTGGGACGCGGGCGGCATGAGCGGTTCGGGCAAGGCGCTAGTCCTGCATCTGGGCCTTCTGGCAGTCCTCTTCGTGTTGCAGTTCGTCCTGCCTGCCTATCACCACGGCAATATCGCCCGGATCATGGTGCTGGCGAGCTATGCGGTGGGCTACAACATCCTTTTCGGCTATACCGGCCTTCTGAGCCTCGGCCACGCGCTCTTTTTCGCAGCCGGCATGTACGGCATGGGGCTGACCATCCAGCATGCCGGGTTCACGCCTGCGCCCGCGCTGATCGTCGGCATCCTCGCCGGGGCGGCGGTGGCGGCGGGGCTGGCGCTTTTGGCGCTGCGCACCACTGGCGTGGCCTTCCTGATCGTGACGCTGATGTTCGCGCAGGCGGGATATCTCACGATCCTCTATTTCGGCGAATATACGCGCGGCGACGAGGGCTTCGTCATCGGCGCGGCCCAGCGGGTGCTCTGGGGGATCGACCTGAGCGATCCGAGCAACCGCTATTTCGCCGCGTGGCTTCTGTTCTCAGTCTGCCTCATCGCCTGCCTATGGATCGTGCGCGCGCCCTTCGGCAAGACGCTTGTGGCGATCCGAGAGAACGAGGAACGGGTGCGCATGCTGGGCTACGACACGTTTGCCCACAAGCTGGGCGCGATGGTAGTCTCGGGCACGATCTCCGCGGCGGCGGGGGCGTTCTATGGCCTGTTGTTCGGCTATGCCGGGGCGAGTTTCGCCTCGGTGCAATACTCGATCTTCCCGCTGCTCTGGGTGCTTCTGGGCGGTGCCGGCACGGTGCTGGGGCCCTTCGTCGGCACGCTCTTCATGTTCTACCTGATCGACCTCAGTTCGGGCGTGACCACAGCCTATCTGCTGATCGTGGGCCTGGCGCTGGTGGCTCTGACGCTCTTTGCCCCGCAGGGCCTGACGGGAGAGTTGCGCCGCCGCGTCTGGAGGTGGCTGCCATGACGCTTCTGTCCACGCGCGGACTGTCCAAGCATTTCGCCGGGTTGCAGGCGGTGTCCAATGTCGATTTCGACCTGCACGAGGGGGAGGTGCGCGCGCTCATCGGCCCGAACGGGGCGGGCAAGACCACGCTGGTGGGTATGATCTGTGGTCGCATTCCGCCCTCTTCGGGCCACGTACGGTTCGACGACACAGACATCACCGCGCTGCCCGCGCACAAGCGCATCCTGCGCGGCATCGCCTATACGTTCCAGATCACCTCGGTTTTCGCGCGCCTGCCGGCGGCGGAGAACGTGGCGCTGGCGGCACGGCGGCGCCTGCATGGTGCGGCTGTCGAAGCGGCGGTGGATGACGCCCTGAACCGTGTGGGCCTGCTGGACCGGAAGGCGGAGGAGGCCGGCAATCTCAGCTATGGCCATCAGCGCCTGCTGGAAATCGCCATGGGGCTGGTGCAGCGCCCGCGCCTGCTGATCCTCGACGAGCCGACACAGGGGCTGGCCGACAGCGAGATCGCGGATTTCAAGGCGCTGATCCGCGAGCTGTCCGCCGAGGCCACGATCCTGCTGATCGAGCACAACATGAGCGTGGTGATGGAAACCGCCGACCGCGTCACCGTGCTGAATTTCGGTGAGATCCTCGCCGAGGGCTCGCCGCAGGAGATCCACGAGAACGACGCCGTGCAGGCGGCCTATCTGGGAACGGGATGATGCTGGAGCTTGACGCCATCAACGCCGGATATGGCCGCGCGCAGGTGCTGCGCGATCTGTCTCTGAAGGTCGAGGCGGGCGAAATCCTGTGCCTCCTGGGGCGCAACGGTGCGGGCAAGACCACGACGATGCTGGCGATCATGGGGCTTCTGCCGCTGATGTCGGGGCGCGTCGTTCTGGACGGGACCGAACTGAGCAAGCTGCCCCCGCATGAGGTGCCCCGTGCCGGCATCGGGTACATCCCG
>JAUIBJ010000727.1 GCA_030428025.1 Alphaproteobacteria bacterium | reverse complement strand
ACTACGAACTCGGACGGCTGGGCTATCGCACGCTCGATTTCGAACGCTTCACCCATGACGGGGACTATCAAGGCTGCGCAGTGATGAACTACGGCGATGCCGGAGTGCCCTATACGCGGATTACCGAACACAAGCATTTCGCACCGTGGGAAAGCCATGACCGCTCGGTGTGCTACCGGGAATATTCCCGCGCCTGTACCCCCGGCGACATACCCTATTATCCGATCCGCCTTGTCGAGGAGAAGGCCCTTCTCGCCGATTACGTGGTGCGGGCCGAGGAGATATCGGGCGTAACCTTCGTCGGACGGCTGGGCACGTATCGCTATCTCGACATGGATGTGACGATCCGCGAGGCGCTGGATACCGCCGACGCTTTTCTCGATGCCTTGGAAAGCGGCCGCCCCGCCCCCACCTTCTCCAGACCGCCGCTCTGAGGCCTCACCGCCCGGCCTTGACGATTGACATGCCACCGGCGCGGGGCGCAAAGTCCGCGCGCAAAGGGAATATGACATGACAAACCACTTTCATCGCAATGACTTGCCCGACGGGCTCGACCTCGGGCCGGTCGTGGCCATCGACTGCGAGACGATGGGGCTGAACCCGCACCGCGACCGGCTCTGCGTGGTACAGCTGTCGGGCGGCGACGGTGAGGCGCATATCGTCCAGATCGCGCCGGGCCAGACCGCCGCACCGAACATCGCCGCGCTGCTGCAGGACCGCGAGGTGCTGAAGCTCTTCCATTTCGGCCGGTTCGACATCGCCGCGCTCTTCAATGCCTTCGGGACGCTGGCCGAGCCCGTCTACTGCACCAAGATCGCCAGCAAGCTGGTTCGCACCTATACCGACCGGCACGGGCTGAAATACCTGCTGCAGGAGCTATTGGGCATCGACATCTCCAAACAGCAGCAATCCTCCGACTGGGGCGCGCCGGATCTCAGCGAGGCGCAGATCGACTATGCCGCCTCGGATGTTCTTTATCTCCACCGTCTGCGCGACAAGCTCAACGAGCGCCTCGCCCGCGAAGGCCGAGCCGATCTGGCGCAGGCCTGTTTCGATTTCCTGCCCGCGCGCGCGCGGCTCGATCTGGAAGGCTGGCCCGAGATCGACATCTTCGCGCATTGAGCATGGCTATGCACGGCAATCTCCATTCCCGGCTGGTGGCCTGGATGAAGATCATCCTGCCGCTGGCGGCGCTGGGCATGCTGTCGACGCTGTTTCTGATCTCGGAAACCTTCGACCCGTCCGAGCCGCTGCCCGTGGTCGGGATCGACCTCAAGCAACGGGCGCAGGACGAGGGCGCGACCAACGCCACCTTTGCCGGCGTCACCCGCTCCGGGCACGAAATCGTCGTCCAGACTCGCAAATCGCAACCCTCGCAGACGGATCCGCGGATCTTTTTCGCCGCGGATGTGTCCGCCCGGTTCAATTTGTCCTCCGGCACCGATATCGACATAACCTCGGACGACGCCGAGGTGAACCAGCGCCTCAATAGCGCAACGCTTTCCGGGCGGGTCAAGCTGGTCACGACCACCGGCTACGCGCTTGAAACCGAGGAGCTGAGAACCCAGTTCGATACCCTCTACGCCGAGACGCCCGGCGAGGTTACCGGCACGGCACCGGCGGGCGATCTGGTCGCCGGGCGTATGGTGCTCTATGTCACCGAGGACAGCGGTAAGGCACATTTGCTGTTCACCGATGGTGTCAAGCTGGTATACGAACCTCAAGATCCCGAGGAATAGTCCCGTGTTTTTTTCATTGCGCCGATTGGCAATCCTTCTGTTTCTGGCCCTACCCGGCCTGGCCTTGGCGCAGGGCGCCCAGATCGCCTTCGGCAATATGCAGGCCGACAGCAGCCTGCCGGTCGAGGTGACGGCGGACAATCTGGATGTCGATCAAAGCGACGGCACAGCCGTCTTCACCGGCAATGTCCTGATCGGGCAGGGCGAGATGCGGCTTTCCGCCCCTAGGGTTCTGGTGATCTACAAGGAAAACAATCAGGGGATCGAACAGCTCAAGGCATCGGGCGGCGTGACGCTGGTCAGCGGCGAGGATGCCGCCGAGGCAGCCCGCGCGGATTACAACATCGACAGCGGCACGATAGCGATGAGCGGCAATGTCCTCCTCCTGCAGGGAGGCAATGCGCTATCGGCCGAAAACATGACGGTAGACACGCGCTCGGGCACGGCACGCATGTCGGGCCGGGTGAAAACGGTTCTGCAGCAGGGCAACGGCCAATGACGCAGACAGACCGCCGGCTGCATCTGGCCCATCACAATCGCGGGCTCGTGGTG
>JAUIBJ010000048.1 GCA_030428025.1 Alphaproteobacteria bacterium | reverse complement strand
AAATCCTGGGGCGGGTGGAGGAGAAGACCGACGAGGTGCTGCGCCGGCTTGGCGGGATCGAGACGGTGCTGGCGAGCCTCGAGGCGCAGTCGGCGGGCGACCTGCAACTGATCGCCGGGGCCTTCGGGGCCACGGAAGTCATGAGCAAACCGGCGCTGGTGGAGTTCCTGACCAAGAAAGGCAAGGAATACCGCGCGCTCCGGCAGGAGATCGACGCCATCGAGGACGGCTACAAACGCCTCTCCAACCTCAAGACGGCCGCGCGCGAGGCCATCGCCGCCATGCGGCTGGACGAGGTCGAGGAGATCCTGTCGCGCGTGCAGGAAGTGGAACTGGAGGAGGCCGCCAAGACGTCTGAGTTGCGCGCTGAAAACGCCCTCCTCCGCGGCCGCACCGATCAGGCCTACCGCATCCTCTCCGCCGCCGCCGACAGCTTCGCGGCGGTGGACCCGTGGGAACCGGCCCGGCGGCGCTACGAGTTTGCGATCTCGCTGCGTACCCACGGACTGCGCTATGGCGGTCCCGGCCTGGCGCGGGCCATCGACATGCTGCGCGCCATAGGGTTGGAGGAGTTGCGCAAGGCCGATCTGCGGTTGTGGGGCGAAGTGCAGAATCATCTTGCCCTCGTCCTGGGCGACCAGGGTAGCCGTACCGGCGGGCCGGAGGGCGCCGCGCTCTTGTCCGAGGCCATTACCGCCGCTCGCGCCGCGCTGACGGTCCGCATCCGCGAGGATCATCCGGTGCACTGGGCCGTGACGCAGATGAACCTCGCCATCGCGCTGGCCGTTCAGGGCAAGCGCTCCGACCCTTCCGAGGGCGCGGACCTACTCGCCCGGGCCGCGACGGCCTGCCGCGCGGCACTCGAGGTCTTCACCCGGCAAGCGCATCCTGTCGACTGGGCCGGGGCTCAGAACAACCTCGCCATCACGCTGAAGGAACAGGGGCTTCTCACAGGCGGGTCCGTCGGCACCCGGCTTCTGTCCGAAGCCGCCACCGCTTACCGTGCGGTGCTTGAGGTCTATACCCGTGCTGATCACCCGATGGGCTGGGCCGTGACCCAGAACAACCTCGCCGTTACACTCAAGGAACAAGGCGGCCGCACCAAGGGCGAGGCAGGGGCCGACCTGTTAGGCCGGGCTGTCGCTGCCTGCCACGCGGCGCTGGAGGTCCGCACACGCGAGGCCTACCCCGTGCAATGGGCCATCACCCGCGAGACCATGGCCCAAACCGAAGAAGCCCTCGCCGATCACGACACCACCACCGACCCGGCCCCGCATCTGCGCGCCGCGCTGGCGCATGTGGAGGCGGCGCTCGAGGTCTTCGACCCCGATCACATGCCCTTCGACCATAGCGAAGCCACCGCCCTGCGCGACCGCCTGCGTGCCCGTCTCGCCCCCTGAGCCCGCCTTTCCGCTTGACCCTTCCGCCCAGCCTGTCAAAACCCCTTCCATGGGAACCGGCACGCTGACAATCGACCTGGGTGCGCTCTGCGCCAACTGGCGCGGCTTGGCCGCGATGAGCGCGGGCGAGACGGCGGCCGTGGTCAAGGCCGACGGCTATGGCCTCGGCGCGGGCAAGGTCGCCCGGGCGCTCGCCCGCGAAGGCGCGCGCACTTTCTTCGTGGCCGTGGCCGAGGAGGGCGCGGCGCTCCGGCAGGAGCTGGGCCCCGACCCGGTGATCAACGTCTTCTCCGGCCACATGCCGGGCGATGCGGACATGATCCACGACACGGGCCTGGTGCCGATGATCAACTCCATCGACCAGCTCATCCGCCATGTGGAGGCCCTGCCCGGCCACCCTTTCGGCATCCAGCTCGACACCGGCATGAACCGGCTGGGGATGGAGCCCGCCGAATGGGCCGCCGTGGCCGAGGTGGCGCTGGAGCAGAACCCCACCCTGCTGATGAGCCATCTGGCCTGCGCCGACGAGCCCGCCCACCCGATGAACGCGGCCCAGCTCGCCAGCTTCCGCGAGTTGACCGAGGGGCTGGGCATCCCCCGCTCGCTGGCCAATACCGGCGGCGTGCTGATGGGCCCCGACTATCATTTCGAGATGACCCGCCCCGGCATCGGCTGCTATGGCGGCCTGCCCTTCGTCGATGCCCGCCCCGTGGTGCAGATCGAGCTGCCGGTGATCCAGTGCCGCAGCCTCGAGCCGGGCGAGACGGTGGGCTATGCCAACGCCTTCACCGCCCCGCGCGAGACCCGCATCGCCACCGTGTCCGCGGGCTATGCCGACGGCATTCTGCGCGCGTTGGGCCCGAAGACGCATCTCTATGCCGGCGACACCCCCTGCCCCATCGCCGGCCGCATCTCGATGGACCTGATCGGCGTCGACGTCACCGATCTGGGCTCCGACCCCGCGTCCCTCGAACTTCTCGGCCGGCACCAGTCGATCGACACGCTGGCCGACAATGCCGATACGATCGGCTACGAGATCCTCACCTCGCTGGGGGCCCGCTACAGCCGGCGCTATCTGGGCGGATGAGCTGGATTTCCGCCTTTCTGGCCGCGATCGGGCGCACCGCCATGGGCGGGTTCGCGCTGATCGGGCGGCTGACGCTCTTCGGGCTGGAGACGCTGAGCCATGTCTTCCGCCCGCCCTTCTATCCGCGCGAACTGCTGCTCGCGCTCTTCAACGTGGGCTATTTCAGCCTGCCGGTGGTGGGGCTGACGGCGGTCTTCACCGGCGGTGCGCTGGCCTTGCAGATCTATTCCGGCGGCGCGCGCTTCAATGCCGAGGCCGTGGTGCCGCAGATCGTCGCCATCGGTGTGATCCGCGAACTGGGCCCGGTGATGGTGGGGCTGATGATCGCCGCCCGCGTCACCTCCTCGATCGCTGCCGAGATCGCCACCATGAAGGTGACCGAGCAGATCGACGCGCTGGTCACCCTCTCGACCCACCCGATGAAGTATCTCACCGTGCCTCGGGTGCTGGCGGGGCTGATCACGGTGCCGGTGCTGGTGGCGGTGGGCGACATCATCGGCATTCTCGGCGGCTATGTGGTGGGCGTGCAGAGCCTCGGCTTCAGCCCCGGCGCCTATCTCAAGAACACGGTGGATTTCATCGAAACGCTCGATGTCGTCTCCTCGCTCGTCAAGGGCGCTGCCTTCGGCGTGATCGCCACGCTTCTGGGCTGCTATTACGGCATGCGCACACGGCGCGGCGCGCAAGGCGTGGGCCGGGCCACCAAGCTTGCCGTCGAGGCCGCGGCGGTGCTGATCCTCGGCGCCAACTTCATCATCACCAGCATCTTCTTTTCCGCATGATCGAGCTTCAGCACGTCCACAAGGCTTTCGGTTCCAACCGCGTGTTGCGGGGGGTGACCCTGACCATTCCCAAGGCCACCTCTATGGTGATCATCGGCGGGTCGGGCACAGGCAAGTCGGTGGCGCTGAAATGCATCCTGGGGCTCGTCCGGCCCGACAGCGGCCTCATCACGCTCGACGGCAAGGATGTGACCAAGGGCGACCGCGACGCCTTTCTCGCCCGGTTCGGGATGCTCTTCCAGGGCGGCGCGCTGTTCGATTCGCTGCCCGTCTGGCAGAACGTCGCCTTCCGCCTGCTGCGCGGCTCGCTGAAGCGACCCAAGGGTGAGGCGCGCGAGATCGCCATCGAGAAGCTGCGCCGCGTGGGTCTGAAACCCGAACATGCCGACCTGTTCCCGGCCGAGCTTTCGGGGGGCATGCAGAAGCGCGTGGGCCTCGCCCGCGCCATCGCCGCGGAGCCCGAGATCATCTTCTTCGACGAGCCCACAACCGGGCTCGACCCGATCATGGCGGGCGTCATCAACGACCTCATCCGCGAGATCGTGACAGAGATGGGCGCGACGGCCATGACCATCACCCATGACATGACAAGCGTGCGTGCCATCGCCGACAACGTGGCGATGCTGCATGACGGGGTGATCCAGTGGACGGGGCCGGTGGCCGAGATGGACGCCTCGGGCGATCCCTATCTCGACCAGTTCATCCACGGTCGCGCCGAGGGGCCGATCGAGGCGGTACGATAGCGGCGCCGCTCCGAAATCTTCAAAAGATTTCGTCCCGCTTTCTTTTCGGGAAAGCACCGCTATACCGGACCCGTCATGCTCAGATACGCCAACCTCGCCCTGCTGATCCTCTTTCCCGTCTCCTGGTTCGCGCCGATGATGCGCGCCGGCATGCTGCCGCTCTTCGGGCTCAGCGAAATCTCCGTCCTGTCGGGGCTGCAATCGCTGTGGGAAAGCGACGTCGTCCTTGCCCTTGTCGTCACCGTCTTCGCCCTCTTCGCGCCCTATCTGAAAACCCTCGGCCTCGCGCTTCTGCATTTCGGCCTTCTGGACGCCCGCGTGCTGCCCGCGCTGCAGATCCTCGGCAAGCTCGCCATGGCCGACATCTTCCTCATCGCGCTCTACATCACCATCGCCAAGGGCATCGGCGTCGGCCGGGTGGAAACCGCCTGGGGGCTCTACCTCTTCACCTTCTGCATCCTCGCCTCTCTGGCGATTTCCATCGCCACCGTCCGCCAGCGCGAGGCGGCGACGCACGAGGCCGATGAGCCGCTTGCCTCCCCGCGCGACAAAGGGCAGTAACGCCGCATGGCCAAGCAAGCCGCCTTCACCTGTACCGCCTGCGGCGCCGTCCATTCCAAATGGTCGGGGCGCTGCGATGCCTGTGGCGAATGGAACAGTATCGTCGAGGAGGCGCCTCTTTCCACCGGGCCGGGCAAGAAGACGCTCGGCGCCCGGCGCGGCGCCGCCATCGGGCTGACCGACCTTTCGGCACGGGAAACCCCGCCGCCGCGAAAGAGCTCCGGCATCGCCGAACTCGACCGCGTGCTGGGCGGCGGGCTGGTGCCCGCCTCGGCCACGCTTGTGGGCGGCGATCCGGGTATCGGCAAATCCACCCTGCTGTTGCAGGCCGCCGCGCGCTTTGCCGGACAGGGGCTGAAAACCCTCTATATCTCCGGCGAGGAAGCCACCGCCCAGATCCGCCTCCGCGCCACCCGGCTGGGACTGACCGACGCCCCGGTGAAGCTCGCCACTGCCACCAGCTTGCGCGACATCCTCACCACGCTGGAGGCCGAGGCCCCGGGCCTTGTCATCATCGATTCGATCCAGACCATGTGGGCCGACACGGTCGACAGCGCACCTGGATCGGTGGCACAGGTCCGCTCCGCCGCACATGAACTGACCACCTTCGCGAAGCGGAAGGGCTCCTCGGTCATCCTCGTGGGCCATGTCACCAAGGAAGGTCAGATCGCGGGACCCCGCGTTGTCGAACACATGGTCGATACGGTGCTCTATTTCGAGGGCGAGCGGGGTCATCAGTTCCGCATCCTGCGCGCGGTCAAGAACCGCTTCGGGCCCGCCGACGAGATTGGCGTCTTCGAAATGACCGGCCGCGGGCTTCAGGAAGTCGCCAACCCCTCCGAGCTGTTCCTTTCTGGCCGGGGCAGCCCGGCCCCCGGCTCGGTCGTGTTCGCCGGTATCGAGGGCACGCGGCCTCTGTTGGTGGAACTGCAGGCGCTCGTCGCCCCCACGCCCCATGCCCAGCCCCGCCGCGCGGTGGTGGGATGGGACGCGGCACGGCTGGCGATGATCCTCGCCGTGCTCGAGGCGCGCTGCGGCATTCCCTTCGCCGGGCTCGACGTCTATCTCAACGTGGCCGGCGGCATCCGGATTTCCGAACCGGCCGCCGATCTGGCCGTGGCCGCCGCGCTGCTGAGTGCCCGGGAGGACACGAGCCTGCCGCCCGAGACGGCGGTTTTCGGGGAAATCAGCCTGTCGGGCGCCCTGCGCCCGGTCTCGCAAACCGAAAACAGGTTGAAAGAGGCGCGAAAACTTGGTTTCACGTCGGCGATCGTGCCTTCCGGCGGCAAGCCGGGTGGAACCGGCGGCCTGAACCTCGACGCATACGGGGACCTGACCGCTTTCGTGGGCGACGTTTTCGGCGCGGGCTGACCGCGGCAAAGGGACAGGAAGAGCATATGGAAGGCTTCACCATCATCGACGGCGTCGTGGCGCTTGTCATCGTGCTGTCGGCGCTTCTGGCCTATTCCCGCGGGCTGGTGCGCGAGGCGCTGGCCATCGCCGGCTGGATCGCGGCCGGTATTCTGGCCTTCGTCTTCGCCCCGCAGGTGGAGCCGCTGGTCAAGGAAATCCCCATGCTGGGCGAGTTCATCGCCGACAGTTGCGAGCTTTCCATGATCGCAGCCTTCACCGCGATCTTCGCGGTGGCTTTGATCGCCGCCTCGCTGATCACGCCGCTCTTTTCCTCGCTGGTGCAACGTTCCGCACTCGGCGGCATCGATCAGGCTCTGGGCTTTCTCTTCGGCGTGGCGCGCGGCGTTCTTCTGGTGGCCATCGCCTATTTCGTCTACGAGACGATCATCACCAGCCAGGATATCGCCGTGATCGACGACAGCCGCTCCGCCCGGGTCTTCTCTCGCCTGACCGATCAGGTGCAGGACGGCGACCCCGAGGCCGCGCTTGGCTGGATCACCCGTCAGTACGAGGAACTGGTGGGCGCCTGCGACGCGTCGTGAGCCCGACAGCAACGCACAAGCCGGCGGCCGGTCCGCCCTTGCGTCACGACCATGATAGTTTCGTGACATGGGCGGGATCTCGCCCTATGTAGGAGGCAACTGGCATACCGTGAGATTCGGAGCTGCCCCTTGCCTAAGCAAATGCCCCCCGCCCATCCCTTCGACGACGACAAGCTGCATGAGGAGTGCGGTATCTTCGGCGTGATCGGCGTGACCGACGCGGCCAATTTCGTGGCTCTCGGCCTGCATGCCCTGCAACATCGCGGTCAGGAGGCGGGCGGCATCGTCGCCCATGACCCCGAACAGGGCTTCAACTCGGCCCGCCGCTTCGGCTATGTGCGCGATAACTTCACCCGCCAGTCGCTGATGGAAACCCTGCCCGGGCCGCTGGCCATCGGGCATGTGCGCTATTCCACCGCCGGCGGCAAAGCGCCGGTGATCCGCGACGTGCAACCCTTCTTCGGCGAATTCTCGATGGGCGGCGCGGCGATCGCCCATAACGGCAACATCACCAATGCCGACGCGTTGCGCCGCGAACTGATCGACCACGGCTCGATCTTCCAGTCCAACTCCGACAGCGAATGCATCATCCACCTGATGGCCCGCTCGCTTCAGCGCAACATCCCCGAACGGATGGAGGATGCGCTGCGCCGGGTCGAGGGGGCCTTTTCCGTGGTCGCCATGACCCGCACCAAGCTGATCGGCGTGCGCGACCCGCTGGGCGTGCGCCCGCTGGTGCTGGGCCAGGTCGGCGACGGCTGGGTGCTCTCGTCGGAGACCTGCGCGCTCGACATCATCGGCGCCCGTTTCGTGCGCGAGATCGAGCCGGGCGAGATGGTGGTGATCAACCATGACGGCGTCGAAAGCCACCGCCCCTTCCGCCCCGCCAAGCCGCGCTTCTGCATCTTCGAACATGTCTATTTCTCGCGCCCCGACAGCATCATCGGTGGCCGCTCGGTCTATGAGACCCGCCACCAGATCGGGGTGGAACTGGCCCGCGAGGCGCCAGTCGATGCCGATCTCGTCTGTCCCGTCCCCGATAGCGGCACGCCGGCAGCGATCGGCTTTTCCCACCAAAGCGGCATTCCCTATGCCATGGGGATCATCCGCAACCAGTATATGGGCCGCACCTTCATCGAGCCCACCGAACAGATCCGCAACATGGGCGTGCGATTGAAGCTCAACGTCAACCGCGCGCTGATCGAGGGCAAGCGGGTGATTCTGGTGGATGACAGCGTGGTGCGCGGCACCACCTCGCGCAAGATCAAGGAAATGATCCTCGATGCCGGCGCGAAGGAGGTCCATTTCCGCATCGCCTCCCCCCCCACCGCCTGGCCCTGTTTCTACGGCGTCGACACGCCCAACCGGGAAAAGCTGCTGGCAGCGACCATGTCGGAAGATGAGATGCGTGAGCATCTGGCGGTGGACAGCCTCAAGTTCATCTCGCTCGACGGGCTTTACCGCGCCGTGGGCGAGGCCCAGGGGCGCAAGAAGGATTGCCCGCAATATTGCGACGCCTGCTTCTCGGGCGACTATCCGGTCGAACCCTCGGACCAGATCGAGAAGGGATTCGAACTCAAGGCGGCAGAATAACACCGCCCGCATCCCGCCTGCCGCACATCGGCGGCGGGCCGCCACCGGCCATGCTGCATCGCGGCAATTTTTCGCTGACCCGCTCGGACCCGGCTTTCCCTCGCGCCCCATCGGCCCTATCTGGCCGTTTTGCGGTTGTACACCGCAACACGACATCCATCGAGGCACGATCATGGCGAAGACCGCCGAAACCGAGCAGGCCCCGTCCAAGGTGACGCGGGCCGCAACCCAATACGCCAACCTGCCCGCCGGCCGGCTGGCGCTCCTGGGCACTTTCCTGAGGGGCGAGGCCGGCCGGGCGCTGGTGCGCACCGCCTCGGGCAGCATCTACAAGGTCGAACCGGGCGACCATATCGGCTATGCCACCGTCACCGGCATCGACCACGGCGCGCTGCATCTGATGCAGGGCGGCATGGCGCGCAAGGTGACCATGCCAAGGGTGATCCCGAGCCCGCCGCCGCGCACCCGACCGCGCGCTCGCCCCACGAAAAGCTGAGCGCGGCAAAGGGCTCGGGCCTTCGGCACCTCAAAAGAAAAACGCCGCCCCGGCCCGGGGCGGCGTCTTGATCGCAGGAGGACCGTCCTGTCAGCCGCGCAGGCCGCGCAGCGTCTTCCAGCCGCCCCAGACGACCATCGCGGCGATCACGGCCTTGACCGCATCGCCCATCAGGAAGGGCGCCATCCAGCCGGCCCAGAGATCGGGCAGGGTCTTGCCCAGCATCGCCGCCGGCCACGCGAGCCCCGGAATGTACAGCAGCGCCGAGATCGCGATGCCGCAAAGCGCCGTGGTCACCACGCCGCGGGCCAGCCCCTTCTCGACGGCCAGACCGGCAAGCCAGGCCATGGCCACGAAACCATAGAGGAAGCCGGCGGTCGGGCCGACCAGCGCCGGGGCCGACATGCCATTGGCAAAGACCGGCAGGCCCATCGCACCCCAACCCAGATAGGCCAGAAGCGTGGCCGCGCCCAGGGTCGAGCCGAAGCTCAGCCCGACGATCAGAATCGCCAGCGTCTGCAGCGACATCGGCACCGGATAGCCGATGCTGACCTGCGCCGCCATGGCGATGAAAAGCGACCCGCCCAGCACAAGCCCGGCCTTCTTCAGCAGGCTGTCCTGGCCGAGGGCGGCCTTCGCGAGAACGGTTTCACGCATGGTTCGATCCTTTCGTTGCATCAGTCTTGTTGCATCCATCTTCATATTGTTTTTCTTGTCCGCGCGGCGAAAGTCAAGCGATTGCCCTTGATTTATCCCGCCGCCAATGGAATTGCGCCCCCATGACCGATGACATCTCCTGCCCCCTCGCGCTGGTAACGGGCGCCTCCCGCGGGCTCGGCGCGGCCATGGCCGAGGCGCTGGCCCCAGACCATCACATCATCGCCGTCGCCCGCACGACCGGCGCCCTGGAAGAGCTCGACGACCGGATCAAGGCCCGGGGCGGCGGCGCCACGCTGGCGCCGATGGACATCACCAACCCCGACGCCATGGCCCAGCTCTGCCGCTCGATCTTCGACCGCTGGGGGCGCATCCATCTCTGGGTGCATTGCGCCATCCATGCCGCCCCCCTCTCGCCCGCCGACCACCTGGACGAGAAGGACTGGGAGCGCTCGATCAGTGTCAACGTCACCGCCACCGGCCGGTTGATCCCCTTCGTGGCGCCGCTCTTGCAGCGCGACGGCCGGGCCCTCTTCTTCGACGACCCTCATGCGGGCGAGAAGTTCTTCGGCGCCTACGGGGCCACCAAGGCCGCGCAGATCGCGCTGGCCCGCAGCTGGCAGGCCGAGACCGCCCGGATGGGCCCGCAGGTCCATGTTCTGCGACCGAACCCGATGCCCACCGCCACCCGCGCCCGTTTCCACCCCGGCGAGGACCGCACCGCGCTGGCCAGCCCGGCGGACGAGGCCGCCCGGCTTCTCGCCGCGATCTGAGCCCGCTTGCTCCGGCGCGGACGCGCCGCTACACAAGGCGGAAGGCACACAGGAGGCCGCGAGGCATGCGCATTCTCATCACCAATGACGACGGCATCAATGCACCTGGCCTCGAGGTGCTGCACGAAATCGCCGGCGAACTGGCCGGCCCCGGCGGCGAGGTCTGGACGGTGGCGCCGGCCTTCGAGCAGTCGGGCGTGGGGCACGCCATCTCCTACACCCAGCCGATGATGGTGACGCAGATGGGCGAGCGCCGCTATGCGGCGCAGGGCTCGCCGGCCGATTGCGTTCTGGCCGCGCTGCACGACATCATGAAGGGGGCGCGGCCCGATCTGGTGCTCTCGGGCGTCAACCGGGGAAACAATTCGGCCGAGAACGCGCTTTACTCCGGCACGCTCGGCGCGGCGATGGAAGCTGCGCTTCAGGGCCTGCCGGCGGTCGCGCTCAGCCAGTATTACGGCCCCGAGAACCGCGACCTGCCCGACCAGTTCGACGCCGCCCGTACCCATGGCCTGGCCACCCTGCGCACCCTCCTCGACAAGGGCGTCTGGACAAAGGACGATTACGGCATCTTCTACAACATCAATTTTCCTCCCGTGGCGGGGACGGATGTGAAGGGCCTGCGCGCCGCGCGGCAGGGGTTCCGGCGCGACATGGGTTTCGGCGTGCAGCCCACCACCTCGCCCTCCGGCCGCCGCTTTCTCTGGGTCACCGGCGCGCCGCAGCAGCAACCCACCTCGGAAGGCTCGGATGCCGACTGGAATCTCAAGGGCTACATCTCGGTCACGCCGATGCGCGCCGACCTCACCGCCCATGACGCGCTGGAGGCCCTGAAGGCGATCGAATGACCCGCAACGATACGGATATCGCCGAACGCAAGATGCAGTTCCTCTTCGCCCTGCGCTCGCGCGGGGTGACCGACAAGAAGGTGCTCTCGGCGATGGAAAAGATCGACCGGGGCGAATTCGTGCGCGGCCATTTCTCCGCCCGCGCCTATGAGGACGTGCCGCTTCCCATCATCTGTGGGCAGACCATCTCGCAGCCCTCGGTTGTGGGGCTGATGACGCAGGCGCTGAAGGTCTCGCCGCGCGACAAGGTGCTCGAGGTGGGCACCGGATCGGGCTATCAGGCGGCGATCCTCAGCCTGCTTGCGCGCCGCGTCTATACGGTCGACCGCCACCGCCGGCTGGTCGCCGCCGCGACCGACACCTTCCGCCGGCTGGATCTTACCAACATCACCGCCGTCACCGCCGATGGCAGCTTCGGCCTGCCCGATCAGGCGCCCTTCGACCGCATCCTCGTGACCGCCGCCGCCGAGGACCCGCCCGGACCGCTCTTGGCCCAATTGAAAATAGGGGGTATCATGGTGTTGCCGGTGGGCCAGTCCGACGCGGTGCAAAGCCTGATCCGGGTGACGCGCGGCGAGACGGGTTTCGATTACGACGAGCTTCTGCCGGTGCGTTTCGTGCCCCTGGTCG
>JAUIBJ010000726.1 GCA_030428025.1 Alphaproteobacteria bacterium | reverse complement strand
TTTTGGCGGCACGTCGGTCCTCATCGTCGTGTCCGTGGTGATGGACACCATCCAGCAGGTGCAGTCGCATCTTCTGGCGCATCAGTACGAGGGCCTCATCGAGAAGTCGCAGCTCAGCGGCAAGGGGCGCAAGCGTGCCCGCAGAAAAGGGACATCACGCCGATGAACATCATTCTTCTGGGGCCGCCGGGCGCGGGCAAGGGCACGCAGGCGCAGATACTGGTCGAAGGGCGTGGCATGACCCAGCTCAGCACCGGCGACATGCTGCGCGAGGCCAAGGACAGCGGCACCGAAATGGGCAAACGGGTGGCGGAGGTGATGGCGCGCGGCGATCTGGTGACCGACGAGATCGTGATCGGGCTCATCCGCGAAAAGCTGCAGGGCGAGGCCGACGGCGGCTTCATCTTCGACGGCTTCCCGCGCACGCTGGCGCAGGCCGACGCGCTGGCCGACCTGCTGAACGAGCAGAATCAGAGCCTCGATGCGGTGATCGAGATGCAGGTGGACGACGATGCGCTGGTGGAACGGATCACCGCACGCTCGACCTGTGGCGGCTGTGGCGCCGTCTATAACGACATCACCAAGCCCTGGCCGGCGGATGGCAAATGCGAGAATTGCGGCAGCACCGACGTGAAGCGCCGCGCCGACGACAACGAGGAGAGCCTCAAGAACCGGCTGATGGAATATTACAAGAAGACCTCGCCGCTCATTGGCTATTACTATGCCAAGGGCCAGCTCAGATCGGTGAACGGGCTGGGCGAGATCGACGAGGTCAAGGCCGCCATCGCCGAGGCGCTCGGCTGAGGCTTGGCGCAATCGGGAAATGCGGATACCCTCCGGTCCGACAGGCCGGAGGTTTTTTCATGCATGTCCCGCTGAAGGTGGCCGCGCTCGGCGCCTTTCTTGCTGCCCCGGCCGTTGCCGCCGACCAGCCGCGCCTGCACATCTTCGGGCCCAAGGGCTGTTCCTATTTCGACGGGCTGGGCGGTGACGGGGCGGTGTTTCACGCGCTCGACGACGAGCACCTGATCCTAGATCACGAGGTGTTGGAAGGCACCGCCATCTCCTGTCGCTTCGATGGCATGTTCAGCCTGATCGGTGCGCCCGGCAAGGCCGAGGCGCTGACCGGCACCTGCACCACTGCCGAGGGCGGCGATCGGACGGGTGTCTTCACCCTGACCTACTCGGATGCCGATCACGCCACGCTCGACATCGGCGGCTTCGACAGGCCGATTCCCTTCACCGCCTGCGACTGGCCCTGACAGGAGACCACTCCCATGCCCCGGCCCCAATACCTGCTCGCGACGCTCCTGGCCATCGTTGCCACACCGCTTCGGGCGGATATGGATTTCGTCACAGACCGCGCGATCTGTCCGCTTTCATCCTTCGAGCGGCAGGAACGGGGGATGTCCTTCAACGGCCGGCAATTCTGGGAAATCGAGTATCACTGCGAACTGGCCGAGCCACTTTCCGCCGCCGTCTGGAACTCCGATCAGACCCACATCACGCCGGGCTATTGCGAGGAGCCTGGAGCGCTTTTTCCGGCCGTTTTCGTGCTGCGGCTGTTCCAGTCAGAGCCCGGGATCCTGTATGTCTATCAGGACCAGACCGGCGAGCCGACGGTGTTTTATCAATGCGGCATGTGAGGGGGGTTGACGCCCCCGGCGATAGCCCCTAATCACCACCATCTCTTGAGAGAAAATGATTCTTTTCCGGGTCGCTCCCGGGGCCGAATCGACCACCTCTGACCTCAGCTGCGGCCCGGGCGGGAACGCCTCGGGCCTACGTTGTGAAAAAAGGTTCTGGAGCTACGGAACCGCAACGAAAAGGACATGACACTTGGCACGTATCGCCGGCGTGAACATACCGACCCACAAACGGGTCCCGATCGCCCTGACCTACATCACCGGAATCGGCCATTCCTCGGCCAAGGCCATCTGCGAAGCGACGGGCATCGACCCGGCGCGCCGCGTCAATGAACTCAGCGACTCCGAAGTGCTTGCCATGCGCGAGCATATCGACGCCAACTACAGCGTCGAAGGCGACCTGCGCCGCGAAGTCCAGATGAACATCAAGCGGCTGATGGATCTCGGCTGCTACCGTGGCCTGCGCCACCGCCGCAACCTGCCGGTCCGCGGCCAGCGCACCCACACCAACGCCCGCACCCGCAAGGGTCCGGCGAAACCCATCGCCGGCAAGAAGAAGTAAGGGAGGGCTCGGATAATGGCACGTGATACCCGCCGCGCCGCCCGCGGCAAGAAGAAGGTCTCGAAGAACATCGCCACCGGCGTGGCGCATGTGAACAG
>JAUIBJ010000725.1 GCA_030428025.1 Alphaproteobacteria bacterium | reverse complement strand
CGCCGGGCCCCTTGGCCCCGCCTTCGCCGCCCGCAACGACCGGATGAACATCCTCTGCTGGGAAGGCTACAACTCCGACGAGGTGCTGGGGCCGTTCCGCGAGGCGCATCCCGATGCCACCGTGCGTGCCGAAAGCGGCACCTCCGACCCGGACATGATCAACAAGCTGCGCGCCGGAGAAACTTCGGTCTGGGACCTGATCAACGTCAACCAGCCCTGGGCGCGCGACCGGCTCTATCCCGAAAACCTGATCCGGCCGCTGAACAAGGACCGGTTCATGCCCTATTTCGACAACATGCTGCCGGAGTTCAAGGACTACCCGCTGGCCTTCGCCGATGACGGCTCGCTGATCGGGATGCCGCAGCGTTATGGCCCCTTCAGCTTTGTGGTCAACACCGACGTGATCAGCCGCGAGATGGCCGAAGACCAGGGCTGGAACCTGTTTCTCGATCCCTCGATGAAGGACCGGTTCGGCGTTCTGACCTATGACAACTGGAACGTCATCCACATGTGCCTGACCGCCGGGCTGAACCCCTTCGCGCCGGTCGAGGGCGACGATGTCGAGAAATTCCGCGAGACCGCCAACGCGATTTTCGGCGGTTCCAAGCTGCTCACCGACGATCTGGTGGCGATGAACACCGCGCTGATCAACGGCGAGATCGACGCCTATTTCACCGGCGGCACCTACACCGCCTCGCCCGCCCGCTTTGACGGCGCCACCCAAGTGCGTGGTATCACACCCAACTCGGGCCCGGTCGACGGCAAGGGCGGCGTGGTCTGGATCGAACTGACCTCGGCGGTGAACAACCCCGATCCCAGCGATCTGGCCGAGGAATTCCTCGAATTCGTCCAGCAGCCGGACATCTGCAAGGCCGTGGCCTTCACCGAGGGCACCTACAACCCGGTCAGCCAGATGGGCAATCCGAAAGTGATGGAACTGTTCGACGAAGAAGAACTCGACGCCATCCAGATGGACAGCCTGGCCGACGAGATGGAGCGTTCGCTCGACTACGAGGTCGTCGCGTCCTACGACACGCTGATCGACATCTATACGCAGGCGCGTCGCTCGTGACCCGGACCGCCCCGGGCCCATGACGCGGCCCGGGGCGGCTCTTGCGAGTTTTTCCAATTCTGTAAGGCAAGTGAATGGACTCTTCGGTACATCTGCGTCTGCGCGGCATCGTCAAGAAATTCGGCGATTTCACCGCTCTGGACGGCGTCAGCCTCGACATCATGGAAGGCGAGTTCTTTACGATTGTGGGCCCGTCGGGCAGTGGCAAGTCGACGCTGATCCGTCTTCTGGTGGGTATGGACGAGTTGACCGAGGGCGAAATCCGGCTGCATGACCAGCGGATCGACCAGACGCCGGCCAACAAGCGTCCCACCTGCATGGTGTTCCAGTCGCTGGCGCTTTTCCCGCACATGACCGTGGGCCAGAACATCGAATTCCCCCTCAAGCTGCGCAAGGAGGCGCCCGAGGCGCGCCGCGCCCGGGCCGAGGAGCTGCTCGACCTGCTGCGCCTGCCGCTGAGCTATTACGACAAGCGCATCTCGCAATGTTCGGGCGGCGAGAAACAGCGCGTGGCGCTGGCCCGGGCACTGGCCTTCGACCCCGAGATCCTGTTCTTCGACGAACCGCTCTCGGCGCTCGACTACCGGCTGCGCAAGACGCTTGAAAAGGAGTTGAAGGATCTGCACGCGCGCACCGGCAAGACCTTCGTCTATATTACCCATTCGCTGGAAGAGGCGATGGTGATGTCCGACCGCATCGCCATCATGAGGGAAGGCAAGTTCGAACAGATCGCCGTGGCCGACGAGATCTATTCCGCGCCGGTCAGCCGCTTCGTGGCCGAGTTCATGGGCGAGGTGAACCTCTTCGCCCTGACCGCCGGCGCCTCGGGCGCCCCCGAAAGCGACGTGCTGACCACGCGCGACGGTGTCCGGCTCGAGAGCCTCTCGCCCGGCGACCGGGGCCTGCTGATGGTGCGGCCGGAATATATGCGCTTCGCCGAAGACGGCGACGTCGATTTCAGTATCTCCGGCAAGCTGCACGGCGAATATGCGCTCGGTTCACGCATCCAGTACGAGATCGAGACGAAGAACGGCATGGTCACCGTCGAGAAGCTGCGCGAGGACCGCTTCACCGTGACCGAGGGTCAGGACGTGACCGTGGGCTTCGACCGCGACAACACCCATTTTATCAGCGAGGCGACATGAAGGCGCTGGACCGCAAACTGGGCCTCTTGTCGGCCCTGCCGCTGACGGTGGTGCTGGCGGTCTCGTTCCTTGCGCCGATGGTGGTGGTGGC
>JAUIBJ010000047.1 GCA_030428025.1 Alphaproteobacteria bacterium | reverse complement strand
ATTGGCATTGAGCGCCAACCCGTCCACCTGCGGCGCCAGCCGGTCGATCACATGATCGAGAATGGTGGTGTCGCCCAGCGGCAGCAGCCCCTTGTCACCCCCGCCCATACGGCTGGCCAGGCCCCCGGCCAGAATTACGCCGAAGGGCTTTCTCATGGGCACCTACCGATGCCACGGGAGGCCAAAAAATGCGCATTTTCCGCGAGGAAAATTGGCCCGGGCCCGCACCGGGTCGCAGACCGGGAAAGGGCGATGCCCGGCCTCACGTGTCAGCCCCTTTGCGCCGGTGCTTCTTGTTCTCTTCCGGCACGCTGTCAGGGTCGGTGTCGCGCACCAGCCGCTCCTCGCCGCTGAGACAGACGAAACGCTTGCCACGCATCCGCCCGATCAGGGTGAGCCCCACATCGCGCGCGATCTCCACCCCCCATGCGGTAAAGCCCGAGCGCGAGGCGAGCGCGGGAATGCCCATCAGCGCCGTCTTGATCACCATCTCCGAGGTCAGCCGGCCAGTGGTGTAAAGCAGCTTGTCACCTGGCGAGACGCTTTCCGAAAACATCCAGCCGGCGATCTTGTCGACGGCGTTGTGCCGGCCGACGTCCTCCATATAGACCAGCGGCTCGGCCCCTTGGCAGAGCACCGTGCCGTGAATCGCGCCCGCTTCCAGATAAAGCGAGGGGGTGCGGTTGATGACCGAGGCGAGGCGGTAAAGATCTGAGGTCTTCACCTTCAGGTCGGGCAGCGCGACCCGTTCCAGCCCCTCCATCATGTCGCCAAAGACCGTGCCCACCGCGCACCCGCTGGTACGGGTCTTCTTCTTCAGCTTTTCTTCGTAGTTTGTCTGGCCTTCGGTACGGACCACGACCGTTTCCAGATCCTCGTCATAATCGACGCCGGTCACGGTCTCGTCCGCCGCCAGCATCCCCTGATTGCGCAGGAAGCCCAGTGCCAGATACTCGGGGTAGTCCCCGATCGTCATCGCCGTCACGATCTCCTGTCCGTTGAGGAAAATGGTCAGCGGGCGTTCCTCGACCACGGAGATTTCCGACGGCCTGCCGTCGTGATCGACGCCCGTCACCTTGCGGGTCAGGCGCGGAGCCTTGGGGTCCGGCGCGATCACGTAGCCGGGGAATTCGTCGGTCACAGTCAATTGCAACTCCTGCCGCTTGCGGGTAGGCGGGACATGTCAGGCGCAATCTAGGGGCAACGGATGCCGACGGAAACCACCAATTCGATCTTCTGGAAGGGTGTCCGCGATGCCGCTCCCTTTATTCTGGTGGTCGGGCCCTTCGCGGTGCTGTTCGGCGTGGTGGCCACCGAGGCGGGGCTCGACCTTTTGGCGACGATGAGCTTTTCGGTGCTCGTCATCGCCGGGGCGGCGCAGCTGACGGCGCTGCAACTGCTGGTCGATCAGGCGCCCACGGTGATCGTTCTGGTCTCGGCGCTGGCGGTGAACCTGCGGATGGCGATGTATTCGGCCTCGCTCGCGCCATATCTGGGGCCCGCGCCACTGTGGCAGCGGGCGGTGGCGGCCTATTTCATCGTCGATCAGAGCTATGGGCTGTCGGTCTACCGGTTCGAACAGAACCCGCACTGGGGTATCGGGCAGAAGATGGCCTATTTCTTCGGGTCGGTCGCGCCGGTCTGCCCCTTCTGGTATGTCTTCACGCTGATCGGTGCGCTTTTGGGCAGTTCGATCCCCGACAGTTTCGCGCTGGATTTCGCGGTACCGATCACCTTTCTGGCGTTGATCACGCCGATGCTGCGCACCCGCGCTCACGTTGCGGCAGCGCTGGTGTCGATCGCGGGGGCGCTGGTACTGGCCTTCTTGCCCTACAATCTCGGCCTGCTGGTGGCCGGCATCCTGGGCATGGTGACCGGCGCCGAGATGGAGCGCCGCAGCGCACGGCACCTTGAGCAGGAGTCAGACGCATGACGGACATGGGGATCGACACGGGAGAGCTCTGGCTGGTGATCGCCCTTCTGGGTCTGGGCAGCTACGGGTTGCGCTTCGTCTTCATCGGGTTGATCGGCGACCGCGAGCTGCCCGCCTGGCTGTTGCGGCACCTGCGCTATACCGCGGTCGCGGTTCTGCCGGGGCTGGTGGCGCCGCTGGTGGTCTGGCCGCAGGCAACGGGCGGCAGCCCCGATGCGGCACGCCTGCTGGCGGCGGGGGCGACGGTGGCGGCCGGGGTGCTGACGCGCAACGTGCTGGCGGCGATCACGCTAGGCGCGGCGACGCTATTCCTGGGCCTCTATTTCATCGGGTAGGGCGGATCGTGAAACGCGGGCGAGCTGTTCACATGGGGCTTGATATCCCGCCTTCGACCGGTTGCCGAACAAGAAGGCCTAAACGCCCGAGTCAGCGGCCGTCATAGCCCTTTTTCTGCGCCTGATAGAGTTGGGCGTAGAGCCCGCCGCCGGCCAGCAGGTCGCCATGGCGCCCCTGTTCCACGAGCTGTCCGGCCTCCAGAACGAAGATCCGGTCGGCATGGGTCACAGAGGACAGCCGGTGCGCTACCACGATGGTGGTCTTGCCTTGCGTCAACCGGTCGAGCGCCGACTTGATCCGTTCCTCCGTGGCCTGATCGAGAGCGCTTGTCGCCTCGTCCAGCAGAAGGATCGGCGCATCGCGCAGGAAGGCGCGGGCGATGGCGATGCGCTGTTTCTGCCCGCCCGAAAGCTGCGCCCCCTTCGGGCCCACCGGCGCATCGCCGCGGCTTCGGACCAGATCGGCGATCTCGGCATTCTCGGCGGCGCGCCACACCTCCTCGTCGCTGGCCTCGGGGTTCACATATCGGATGTTTTCCCAGATCGAATTGTTGAAGATCACGATATCCTGCGCCACCACCGAAAAGGCGCCGCGCAGCCGCGCCACCTTCAGCTTGTCTATGGGCTGGCCGCCGATGGTGATCCGCCCGCCCTGCACATCATAGAGCCTCGACAAGAGCGACAGGATCGTCGTTTTCCCCGAGCCGGTGGCGCCGACGATGGCCGAGACCTGTCCGCCGCGGAAGGTCATGTCGAGTCGGTCGAAGAGCGGGTGATCGGGGCTGTAGGCGAATGTCACGTCATCCAGCACGATATCGCCGGCGATGTCGAACTCGACCACAGCATCGGGGGCATCGCGGATCGTCGGGGTCTGGTCGTAAAGCCCGCGCACCCGGTCGAGCAGCACGAGGTTGGATTGCAGCGCGCCGAAATACTGGGCCAGCAGGCGGGCAGGGTCGAAGACCATCACCATGCCCAGAAGGAAGGTGATGATGCCGGCGCCGTCGACGTCGAAATCGGGCGACAGCACCATGTAACCGCCGCCACCGATCACCAGCACATAGACGAAGGCGGAGCTGAGATCGATCGAGGGCATCACCAGCGCCTGCGTCGTCTGCACACGGTTCATCAGGTCGCGGATGGCGCCGGTGCCCTTCATCAGCCGCCCGGCCTCGACCTGTTCCTGGCTGGCGATCTTGACCGTGCGCATGCCGTTCACCGTTTCCTCGATGCCGTTCATGTAGTCGCCAAGCGCCTGTTCCGCCTGCCCCTGCGCCAGCTTTACCCGGTCGGAGACATAGTTCATCACCCAGATGATGAAGGGCAGCACCACTACGGCGGCGGTGAACAGCACCGGGTTCTTCCAGATCAGGTAGCCAGAGACGATCACCACCGTCACCGCATCGCGCACCGCCCCTGCTGTGGCGAGACCGAAGAACACACCCAGTTGCTGGGTCTGCGCCACCAGCTTGTGGATGATCTCGCCCGATTTGGTGCGCTCGAAATAGGCCAGGTCCAGCGACATCATATGCCCGATCAGGTCGCGCCGGATCTCGAATATGGCCTCGTTCGACAGCCGCACCGTGACCAGTGGCACCAGATAGGACATGAGCCCGCGCACTGCGAAAAGGAAGAAGACGCCGGCGCAGACCACCGCCAGATCTCTTAGTGAGCCGCTCTCGAAGATCACCCGCAACCCGCTTTCGGTCATCGACAGGAATTGCTGATAGACCAGCCCCTGCACGAGTATCATCAGCAGCACGAGGCCCAGCCACGGTGCGCGCGCCTTCAGATAGTCACGCCAGAGCCAGCGGAGATTGGCGCGGTCGGCCTTGGAAAAGGTCGGCTGTCGGTCTGGTCTGGCTTTGTCGGTCATTCGATGCCTGCAACGGGGGTTCGCCTGCCTATAGTGGGTTCCGGCGGAAAGGTCAGCCCAAAGATTTCATGCCTCCGGCGGGGATATTTTCTGCCAGAAGAAACACCGGGCCCGCGCCCATTGCTTCTCCTGGCCGAAAATATCCCGGGGGAGGCGTTGAAACCCCGCAGGGTTTCGACGTCGGGGGCAGCGCCCCCAAAGCCTAGCGCAGCCCGTCCTCGCCCTTCACCTCCGCCACGGTCAACCCGCCCATCCGGTCATGCACGCGCCCGCCGCGGGACATTGCGAGCACGAAGAGCAGTTCACCAGCGCGCGGCCCGTCGGGCAGGCCCACTTCCATGGCGTCGAAATGGCTGCGCACATAGGCCGCGTTGATATGGCCAAGCGGCACATCGATGCGGGTGCCGGGGCCGCCCTGTTTCATCGCCGAGGGCACGATCGCCTTGGCCGCGCCAAGCCGTTCGCGCATCGCATAGCCGCCGGGGACGTGCCAGAGCGCGGTATGTTCCAGTTCGCCCCCCTCGCCCGCCATGGCCGCCTTGCCGTAGCCGTCGATGCCGTCGATCCCGTCCATCGCCTCGATCAGCCGGTCGGTCATCATCAGTCCCAGCGGTTTGAGATCCTCCATCGCCGGTTGCAGGTCGGCGGTGTAGCCGCCCGCGAAGGGGTTGCCCACCAACGCCGCGATGGCTGCGCGACGGCGCGGCCGGTCGGGGGCCGGGCCGCCGTCATGGTGGATGTCCTCGATGAAAAGAGCGGTCTTGCGCAGGGGAAAGTCAGGCATGTTCAGGGTCTTTCTTTTGGGTCAGAATATTCCGGCCGACGTCGCGCGTCTTGCCGTTGAGCGTCAGCAGCGCGGTTTCGATCAGGCCGCGCGCGCGGAAGGTTTCGGCCCTTGACGCCCCGGCGGCCAGAGCTGTGGCGACTTCGCGTTCGGTGAGCGGGCCAAGCCCGGTGGTCACCAGCCGGTCGCCCAGATCGCTGTTGGGGGAGAGATCGCGGGCAGGCGCGCGGGCGACGGCCGGGTGATTGGGCAGGTCGACTGCGTTGGCGATCAGCGTGGCCGCGGCATCGGCCAGTGCGGCGGATCGGGCCAGTACGGTAACACTGTCGGCAATTCCCAGCGACTGGCTGCGCCCGCCCCGGCCGGAGGTGGCGATGCCGCGCACGGGCTGATCCGTACGGATACGAATTGTTCCGCCTGCGGCAGAGGCGATGGCGGCCTGCATCTGCTGGCCATCCGCCAGATGAAAGGCCACGTCGCCTCCATTGTTGACATAGGCCTTCTCCACACCCGTCCCGTCGCAGATGGCCGCGAGTATGGTTTCCGCCCCGGCACCGGCCACGGCAGCCATGGGTGTGACAAAGATCGGCGCGAAGCGCGCGACTGCCTGCACCATCAGCCGCGCGGTTTCCCCGTTCGGCATCGGCCCGGTCCCGGCGCGCAGGCGGGGAAGCTCGGCCGCCAGTTCCTCCAGCAGCGTCTCGAACCGCGCCGCCGCCCGGCGCAGCGCGGCGTCGCGCCCGGGCCCGGTGACATCGACGATCATGTCGATGGGCCCATGATGCAGATGCAGCCGCCGCCCGTCCGGCAGCCAGCTGGCCTGTGCCCCCTGCATCAGGTCTTGCCCCGCGTATCGCTCACCGCGCGGAACGCGGCGCCGTATTCACCGCCCGTCGCCAGAACATCCGCCACCGTGCGCACCTGCGCGTCATGCCCGCCCAGGGCACGGTAATGCTCTCGCTCCAGCGTGAATTCCAAAGGTGCGACCAGCGCCGGGGTCGGGACATAGCCGAAGGAACCCTCGGGCAGTCGCGTGACATCCACCATCAGGGTGATGCCGCCGCCGGGCCAGACATAGGTGGGCGCGCCGCCGCAGGTGACATGGGTCTTCAGCGCCTGTACCGACCGGGTAAGCTGCACCGGGTTCTTCGTCACGCCCGAGCGGAGCGAGCCGCCCGCCCCGGCCTGGAACATCACCATGCAGAGCGCCGGCTCGCAGTTCTCGGCGATCAGGTCGACCGAGGGCTTGAGCGTATCGGGCAAGGGCGCCTTCTGCGGCACAAGGTCGTCATCCAGCACGTAATAGGCATATTGCTCACCCGTGGTGGAGACCATCAACAGCGTCAGGCCGGGCCGCGCCCCCTTCTTCTCCAGCCACGGGTTGAGGATGGTCAGCGGGTCCTCGATATCCGTCCCGCCCCAGCCACGGCCCGGCTGGGCCACCTGGAAATAGCGGCCGGGGGTCGAGCGGCGCCCCTTGATCCTGATGCCGGTATCGGGCCAGCCCAGCACCTTGCCTGCCTGATGTTCACTGACCACGCCGGTGATATGGTCGTCGACCACCACCACCTCGTCGACCAGCCCGTGCCATTGGGCGGCGAACATGCCGATGGCGGCCGAACCGCAGCCCACCCGCATCCGCTCCTCGCAATGCCCGTCGACGACAGGCGGCTTGCCCGCCTCGACCACCACGGTGGCGCCGTCGTCGATTGTCAGCTCCACCGCCTCGCGGTTGCACAGGCGCAGAAGCGCGTCGCAGGTGGCGCGGCCTTCCGCCTTGCTGCCGCCGGTCAGATGCTCGACGCCCCCCAGCGACAGCATCTGCGAGCCGTATTCGGAGGTGGTGACGTGGCCGATGGCCTCGCCCTCGGCCCGCACGATCGCGGCCTCGTGACCCAGATGCCTGTCTGTGTCGATCTTCACCTTGACGCCGCAATAGGAAAAGATTGCCTCGGTCACCACGGTGATGAAATCCGCACCCTCCACCTCGCGGCTGACGATGAAGGGGGCGGGCTTGTAGTCGGGATAAGTGGTGCCCGAGCCCACGCCGGAGACGAAGACATCGTCGCCGCCCAGCATCTGCCCGTCCCATTCCGAGGCGAGGAAGGGGCGGATTTCGCCGCCCGCCTCGACCCTGCGGTGCAGTATGGTCAGCGGGTCGCAGCGGACGATGCGGCCACCCTCGTTGGCGTAACGGTCGCAGGCACCGACCTTGCCATCGGCAATGTAGCACATCACCGGGCAGGCATCGCAGCGGACCTTCTCTTCTCTCTGCCGGCGCTTTTCGATCATGTATCGGCCTCGCGAATGGCCGCCAGCACCCGGTGCGGCAGGGCGGGGAGTTTCGTGATCTTCGCCCCGGTGGCGTGGCGGATGGCGTTGAGGATCGCGGGGGCGGTGGGAATGAGCACATGCTCGCCCAACCCCTTCGCACCCAACGGACCTTCCGGATCGGGCATTTCGACAAAGATCGTCTCGATCTTGGGCATGTCGCCGGTGGTGGGGATCAGATAGTCATGCAGGTTCTCGGTCCGGCCGGGGATGTATTCTTCCATCAGCGCCATGCCCAGACCCTGCGCGATGCCGCCTTCCACCTGGCCCTCGGCGAGCAGTGGATTGATCACTCGGCCGAGGTCATGTGCGGCGGTGATGCGGGTGACCTTGACGGTGCCAAGCCGTAAATCCACCGCCACCTCTGCGATCTGCGCGCCGAAGCCGTAGACGGCATAGGGGCTGCCTTGACCGTTTTCGTCGAGCGGTACTGTGGGCGGATCGTAGGTTTCTTCAGCAGCCAGCACATAGCCGTTTTCGTCGGGCGCAAGATCGGCCAGCGCAATGCGCCGTTCGCCATGCCCGTCCGTCAGTGTAAGAGTTTTTTCCGAAAGGGAGATCCGTGCATCTTCCCCCATGTTGCCCAAACCCAGAATGCGCGCCCGCAGGGCCCGGCCTGCTAGAAGTGCGGCTTTGCCGGTCACATAGGTTTGGCGCGAGGCGGAGGTCTTCCCGCAATCGGGAGTGACGCCAGTATCGGGGCCAATCAGGTGGAACTGGCCGACGGCCAAGCCCAACGCATCGGCGCAGATCTGGGTGATGACGGTGTTGGCGCCCTGGCCGATATCCGTGGCTCCCTGATGCAGGCAGAGCCGACCATCGGCGGTGATCCCCACCCGGATGGTCGAGGGGTTGGGCAGGCCGGTATTGCCGCAGCCATACCAGCAGGAGGCGATGCCGACCCCGTGGCGCAGCGCACCACCCTTGGCGTTCGCCTTCTCCGCGCGGTCGAGCGCTGCCGTCCAGGGTTCCTTCAGCGCGTCGAGACAGGCGGTGATGCCCACGCCCTGCAACACCTGCCCGCAAACCGTGGGCTGGCCGTCCTGCAAGGCGTTGAGCCGTCGGAAGGCCAGGCGGTCGAGCCCCGCCTTTTCCGCCAGATCGTCGAAGAGCGCCTCCTGAAGGATCGCGGCCTGCGGTACGCCGAAGCCGCGGAAGGCGCCGGAGATGGGTTGATAACTGTGGATCGCGCGGGCTTCGGCGGCATACGCAGGCGTATAGTAAGGGCCCGAGGCATGCACCGGCACGCGCCCCGCCACGGTGGGGCCCCAACTGGCATAGGCGCCGGTGTTGAAATCTCCGTCGAAGATGAAGCCGGTCAGCCGACCCTCCGAATCCACCCCGGCTCGGCCGGTCATCTTCGCCGGGTGCCGCTTGGTGGTCGAACTCATCGATTCGCCGCGCGAATAGATCATCCGCGCCGGCCGCCGCGTCTTCAGCGCCACGAGGCCGATGAACGGCTGCAGCGACAGGTCCAGCTTGGACCCGAACCCGCCGCCCGCCGCCGAAGGCACGATACGTACCTTCCCCGGCTCGAGCCCCAGAATGCGGGCGGTGTCGTCGCGGTCCATCACCGGGGCCTGGGTGCAGGCCTGAATGACCAGCGTGTCGCCCTCCATCCAGGCCAGGCCGGCCTCGGGCTCGATATAGGCGTGCTCGATATAGGGGGTTTCGATGCGCGCCTCGGCGACATGGGCCGCCGCTGCAATGGCAGCCTCCGCATCGCCCCGGCGTACGATTCCGGCCACCAGCAGGTTGTCGGGGCGGGTCTCATGCACCGGCGCCGAGGGGTCTGCCTTGGCCCACGTTACCGGAAAGCATGCAAGGTCCAGCCCCTCGACCGTGCCGGCCTCGCCTGCCACCAGCGCCACCGCCTCGCCGCGCAGGCGGGCGCGGGTCTCGGCCAGCGCCGGCTGATCGGCGAAGGGCGGGATCGTGCCGAAGACGTTGGCACCGGGAATGTCGGCGGCGGTGAAGACCTGCACGCCATGTCTGGCCGCCCAAGCCTCCAGATCGCCGAACTCAAACAATGCGGGGGCGTATGGCGCCCGCACAGCCCGCACCAGAAGCGCGCCCTCGGGGCAGGCATCGGCACCGTAGATCTCGGTGCCCCTCACTTTCAGGCTGCCATCCAGCCGCTCGACCCGGGCACCGACCGCATGCCCCGCCTCCGGCAGGGGCGCGGGTCCGTCCGGGGCGGCGTCCAGCATCGCATCGATGATCTTGGCATAACCGGTGCAGCGGCAGAGCACGCCACCCAACGCCTCCTCCACTTCGGCGCGGGAGGGCGCGGGGTTGTCGCGCAGAAACGCGGTGCCGGCCATCAACATGCCCGGCGTGCAGATGCCGCATTGCGCCGCCCCGTGGCGCAGGAAGGCCTGTTGCAGGCGGTCCACCTCCAGCCCTTCGACGGTGGCCACCTCGCGGCCCACTGCCTGAGCCAGCGGTGTGAGACAGGCACAGACCGGCGCGCCGTCAAGCAGCACCGTGCACGCCCCGCAATCGCCCGCGTCACAACCCACCTTGGTGCCGCGCAGACCCAGGCCTTCGCGCAGTACCTCCGACAGACGCCGTGCCGGATCGGCCGGCAGCTTCACCTTTTGGCCGTTGACCGTAAGGTCCACCATGTCCAGTGTCCGGTTCATGCCGCAGTCTCCGAGGGCGCCGTCAGATCGTTCATCGCGCGGCGCAGAAGTTCGGTCGCCGCCTGCACGCGGTAGGCGGCATCGGCGCGAATATCGTCGATGGGCGACAGCGCCGCGGCCACCATGGCATCGGCCGCTTGGATGGACAGCCCGGAGGCACGTCGCCCCACCAGCGCCGCCTCGAGGTCGGGAAGGCGTGTTGCCACCCCGCTGCAGGCCCCCACGGCCAGTACCGCCTGTTGCACACGGCCCCTTTCCACCACAAGACGCACCGCCACCATGGCGATGGAGATCACCAGATGCCGCCGCGCCCCAAGCTTCAGGAAACGCGAGCGGCCGGCGGCCGCCCCCTCCGGGACATGCAGCGCCGCCACCATCTCGCCCTTCTCCAACGCGGTCCGCCGCGGGCCGGTGATGAACTCACCCAGAGCCATCCGGCGCCGCCCCCGTACCGAGGCAAGCTCCACCTCCGCCCCCAAAGCCAGCAGGCAGGGCACGCCATCGGCGGCGGGCGAGGCGTTGCAGATATTGCCGGCGACGGTGCCGGCGTTCTGGATCTGGATCGACCCCACCTCGCGGGCGGCTTCTTTCAACATGTCGAAAGCCGGCGGCAGATCGGCTCGGATCACGTCGCTCCAGCTGGTCGTGGCGCCGATGCGAAAACCGTTCTCCTCCCGCACGATGCCGCGCAGTTCGTCGATGCCGGTGATGTCCAGAACCGGCCCTGTCAGCGCACGGGCCTGCGTTGCGGGAAACAGATCTGTACAGCCCGCCGCCACCGTCACCGGCGCTTCCGCCAGTACGTCCAGCGCCGCCTGTAGCGTATCGGGCCGGGAATAGGCGGCCACGTTTTTCTCCCTGTCACAATCTGGCCGGCGCATCCGGCGACGGAATGGTGCGGCAGGTGGCGCGCGACTGTCAACACGGCATCTGCCGTGCCCGCCGTCCTCCGGTCGACACGCTTTGCGCCCAAGGCTAGACTACGCCCGACATCGAGAGGCAGAGCAGGATCGCCTTATGGAGAAAAAGAAACTGAGCGGCGTGCCTCGCCTCGCCGCCGCCTTCCGCAATTCCCTGGGCGGGTTCCGCGACATCTGGGCCGAGGAAGAGGCTTTTCGGATGGAAATCGCGCTCCTCGCACTTTCGGTGCCGGGGGCGTTCTGGCTGGGGCAGAGCGCGTTTCACATGGCACTGCTGATCGCGTCGGTGCTGTTGGTGGCCATAGTCGAGGTGCTGAACACCGCAATCGAGGCGACGATCGACCGGATCGGGCCCGAGCGGCACGAACTGTCGCGCATCGCGAAGGATCTGGGTTCGCTGGCAGTTCTGATGACCTCCTTCGTGCCGGGCCTTCTGTGGCTGGCGGCGCTTTTCGACAAGCTGTCCGGGTAGCGCGCGATTCCGGCAGCAATGCCTGCGTTTGCGCCGCTCTCTTGCCTTCCGCCGCGGGCTCGGCCTAGGCTGCGGCAAATCCGACAGGAGGCCTTGATGCATATTCTCGTGCTGCAGCATGAACGTGTCGAACATCCCGGCATCTTCCGGCATTTCCTCAAAGAGGACGGCCACAGTTGGGAGCCCGTGCATCTCAACGAGGGCGAGGCGCTTCCGGCGCTCGACGGCTATGACGCGCTTTGGGTCATGGGCGGTCCGATGGACGTCTGGCAGGAAGACACCCACCCTTGGCTGGTCGAGGAAAAGGCGTTCATCCGCGAG
>JAUIBJ010000046.1 GCA_030428025.1 Alphaproteobacteria bacterium | reverse complement strand
TCGACGGACATCGCCACGCCCGCATCACCCTCAACCAGCCGAACCGGGCGGGCGGGGCGGTAACCTGCAACGGCTCCTACCGGCGGATCGCGGGCTACAGCGACAACGAGCGCGAGAACCGCAACGTCTCGATCTCGGTCACCTATGTGCCGGCGGGCAACATGATGCGCGCCGAACGTGTGGCCTTCGACACGCGGCTCGGCCCCGCGGTGATGGACCGCCAATAGGGGCGCGAACGCCTCCGGCGGGGGGTATTTTCGACAAGAAAGAAGCCGGGACGGATCTCTTGGCTTCCTTCTGGTTCCAGATCCGAAAGACGGCCCGCGCCGCCCGGCCATGCCCTATGGCATCTTGCGCGGCTTTGACCGATAACCCCGCCCCATGACCGATCTGCCGATACGTGCCGCGATCCCACCGCTTCTCGACGCGCTGCGCTGTCGCGGCCGGGCGGTGCTTCAGGCCCCGCCCGGGGCCGGCAAGACGACCGTGGTGCCGTTGGAAATCCTGTCCGCCGGGCTGACGCAGGGCCGTATCCTGATGCTGGAGCCGCGGCGGCTGGCGGCGAGGGCGGCGGCGGAGCGGATGGCCGAGACGCTGGGCGAGACGCCGGGGGAGCGCGTGGGCTACCGCATGAGGGGCGAAGCGAAGGCTTCCGACCGGACGCGGATCGAAGTGGTGACCGAAGGCATCCTGACCCGGATGATCCAGTCCGACCCCGAGCTTTCGGACGTGGGAGCGGTGATCTTCGACGAGTTCCACGAACGCTCGCTCAATGCCGATCTGGGGCTGGCGATGTGCCTGGAGATCGCGGGCGCGCTGCGCGAGGATCTGATCCTTCTGGCGATGTCGGCGACGCTCGATGCCGAACCGGTGGCCGAACTGATGGGCGCGCCGGTGATCACATCGGAGGGGCGCAGCTTTCCCATCGATATCCGCCATCTGCCCAAGCCGCTGCGCAAGGGGGTTCGGTTCGAGGCCGCGCTGGCCGATCTGGTGGCCGAGGCAGCGGCGGAGACCGAGGGGGGCATCCTCGTCTTCCTGCCCGGCGAGGGCGAAATCCGCCGGGTCGAAAGCCTGCTGCAGGGGCGCCTGCCCGTCGGCAGCGACATCCGCCCCCTTTACGGCGCCCTGCCCTTTGCGCAACAGCGCGCCGCCATCGCGCCCGCGCAGAACGGCCGCAAGCTGGTGCTCGCGACCTCCATCGCCGAGACCTCGCTCACCATCGAGGATATCCGGGTGGTCGTCGATGGCGGCCGCGCGCGACGGGCGCGGTTCGATCCCTCCTCGGGCATGTCGCGGCTGGTGACCGAGCCGGTGACCCGGGCCGAGGCGGCACAGCGCGCGGGCCGCGCGGGCCGGGTGGCGCCGGGCGTCTGTTACCGCCTCTGGACCAAGGGCGAGGACGGTGCGCTGCGCCCCTACCCGCCGGCCGGGATCGAAGCGGCCGATCTGGCCGGGCTGGCGCTGGAACTGGCGCTGTGGGGCGCGGCGCCAGAGGCGCTCCCTTTCCTCACGCCTCCCGCGCCGGGCAACTATGCCGAAGCGCAGGCGCTCTTGCGGATGCTGGGCGCGCTCGACGGCGAGAACCGGATCACCGATCACGGCAAGACGCTGGCTGCCCTGCCGCTGCATCCAAGGCTCGCGCATATGCTGGCGGTCGCGGGGCCGGACGCCGCACCGCTCGCAGCGCTACTGGCCGAGCGCGATCCGCTGCCGCGCGGCGCACCGGTTGACCTGTCGCTGCGTCTGGCGGCGCTGCGCGACCCGAAAACCTTCGCCGAGTTGCACCCCTGGCCGGCCAATCGCGGCGCCATCGAGCGTATCCGCGCCGAAGCGAAACGCCTCCGCCGCGACGCGAGGCGCGCGCGTGAGGGCGCGGGAAGCGACGCGGAGATGGCCGCGCTGGCCTATCCGGACCGGATCGGGCTGCGGCGCAAGGGCGACGCACCGCGCTATGTGCTCTCGGGCGGCAAGGGCGCGGTGCTGCCAGAAGGCGACGCGCTGGCGGGCTGCCGGCTGATCGTGGCCACCGATCTCGACGGCGACCCGCGCGAGGCGCGCATCCGTCAGGCGATCCGGTTGGAGGAGGCAGAACTGCGCGCGCTCTACGCCGATCAGATCCGCTGGCAGGACGTGTGCGAATGGGACCGGCGCGAGCGCCGGGTGGTGGCGCGGCAGCAGGAGCGGTTCTGGGCGCTGGTGCTGGACGACCGGGTCTGGAAGGATGTGCCGAGGGAGGCCGTGGCGCGAACCATGCTGGAGGGTGTGCGCGACCTCGGCCTGAACTGGACCGATGCCGCCCGCCGCTTCGCCGCCCGCGTGGCGCTTCTGCGCGCGGCGGGAGAGGACCTGCCCGACATGGGGGATGAAACGCTCCTCAAAACGCTCGACAACTGGCTCCTGCCCTACCTCGCCGGCGTGAAAACCGCGCAGGACTGGAAGCGCTTCGACATGCTGCCCGCCCTGCGCGCGCGCCTCGACTGGGACCAGATGCAAAGGCTCGACGCGCAAGTCCCGGCGCATTTCACCACGCCTCTAGGGCGCGAAATCGCCATCGACTATTCCGGCGAACATCCGGAAATCTCGCTCCGTCTGCAGGAGATGTTCGGCCAGACGACCCATCCCACGGTCGGGAACACCCCCCTTCGCGTCACGCTCCTGTCGCCCGCCGGCCGACCCGTGCAGACCACGCTCGACCTGCCCGGCTTCTGGGTCAGCTCCTATGCGGATGTGCGCAAGGACATGCGCGGTCGCTACCCCAAGCACCCCTGGCCCGAGGATCCGACCGTGGCCGACCCGACCCTGCGTGCCAAACGGCGCGGGACCTGAGCGTCAGGGCGCCGGTTCGAGGGTCTCGTCAATGGCGGGCAGCCTGCGCACCACGCGAACCCCCTTGCGGGTGAACTCCACCACCCGGCGTTCGCCCCCCGGCGAGGGGCGCAGCACGAAGGCGCGGTCGTGGCCTTTGAATAGCGCGCCAAAGGCATCCTTCAGCACCGGCTTGAGCGCCTCGCCCGGCGCGATCACGCTGAGCAGCCACAGGTCCGGTCCCGATGTCCAGGCGGCGGCATTGGGCAGGCGGCCGGTGTCGAGATAGGTCTCGGCCATCTCCTCGTCGAGCAGCGCCCAGATCAGCGCCCCGGCCGGGCGGCCGGCCTCGTCGAGATAGATGCTGAACTGCCTGCTCATCAGCGCCCCGTGCAGGATCGAGATCACATGATCGAGCCGGTGACGGCTGAATGTAGGGGTGGTCGCAGCCAGAAGGGCAAGCCGGCCCAGATTACGGTCATAGGCGTCGGGATCGGTCCGGGGATCAGAAGTCGCGGTTTTCAAGGGTCGCAATCGATAAGAGTCGAGATTTGATTCAGGTTAAACTATACTGTCTGTGGATATGATTAGAATATCCATGCAAAACTACTGCGGAGAGTGACATGTCGATGCGTGGCAACGTAAAATTTCCGTTTCCGATCAAGGATAGAACCGCCACCGAGGAACTGACCGGCGAACAGCGCGGCGAACTTCTGAGCATGATCGGGAGCACGGCGGTATCTACGGTGCGGGCCGAACCGGCGAAGTAAGGGCCCGACCGCCCCGGCCGGGCCGGGGCCGCCGAAACGGTTTGACCAGACGCGACCGGAGAGGACGCGTAAAGGTGGTTTCGTAACTTCCACAGCACCGGTCTTTCGCGGTCAGGACCGGCGCCCGCGCCTGTCCTTCAGCGCCTCATGCGCGGCCCGGGTTCCGTCGTGAAAGGTGCCGAACCACTTGTCCCACGGCATTTCAAGATTGCCGTAATTCACTTCGAAATAGCGATGATGCATCTGGTGGTGGAATGTGCCCAGCGCCAGCTGCTTGCGGTCGCGCACCAGAAGATTTTCGAACCCGGCATGGGAGGTGGCCGCTGTCAGCGCCTGATGCTGCATGTGAAAGAGGATATGCACCACCCCCGCCGGCACGATGAAATGGATCAGGATCGCGCTGAAGAAGATCACGTGCTCCACCGGGTGCATCGACAATCCCGACCACGGCCCGACATTGACGTTGCGGTGATGCAGCGCATGCGCGAGCTTGTAGAGCGGCCGCCAATGCAGCGCGCGGTGGACCCAGTAGAAATGGAACGAGATCCAGACCGGCGTGAGCAGGAAGAGCGCCACGAACCAGACCGGGCTGTCGGACCATGTCAGGACCGGCGCCCAGCCATTGCCCATGGCCCAGAACAACAGCACCTCATAGGCCGTCCAGGTGCCCACCCCGGTCGAGAGCGACCAGAACATGTTGTCGCGCACCTGCCCGCCGAAGGTGAACTGCCCGCCCTTGTGCATCAAATCGCGCGGGTCGTATTTCAGCCGCTCTCCCTGCCCCTTGCGCATGTAGAAGAACCAGTGCAGCCCGCCCGCCACGAGGATCATCAGCCCCATGTTGCGCAGCCAGATCAGCGCGATCCAGTCGAGCGAGAGGGTTTTCGTCGTCTCCAACGACGGCTGTAGCCACGCCCAGCAGGCGAGCGCCACCAGCGTCAGGATGGAGTTTTCCGCCAACCGGAACCAGCGCGCCGCGATCCAGACCAGCATCCGGCCCGGGCGGGGCGGCCAGCTGAAGAAGGGCGAAACCTCGATCGGCACGTCAGGCACATGGTGCCAGCCGGGCAGTTTCGGGGCGGTCTCGGGCGTGGTGTCTGACATGTCGTGCCTCCGGGTCGGGTGAGCCTGAACTCTGCCACAGCCCGTTTCATTGGAAAAACAGAATTATTTGCTGTATAAAGTCTGAAAATGCGAGGAATTTGCCATGCCTGCCGATCTGCGGCTCTCGCTGAAAGCCCTGCGCGCCTTCGCAGCGGTTGTGGAACACGGCTCGATCACCGGCGCGGCGCGGGCGCTCAACACGGCCGCGTCGGCCGTGGCGGCCTCGGTCGATCAGGTCGAGGCGGAAGTGGGCGCCACCCTGCTGATTCGCACCCGCGCCAAGGGCATCGCCGCCACGCCCGAGGGCGCGGCGATGGCGGCGCGGTTCCGGGCGCTGCTGGATGCCTACGCCGACGCCATCGACGAGGGCCGCGACATCGCCCGCCGGCTGACCGGCACACTGCGCATCGGATATTACGCGCCGGTCGCGCCGGCCTTCCTGCCACGTATCCTGGGACAGATGATGCAGGGCAATCCGGGGCTGCGGCTGGAGTTCCGGGAACATGACAACGACAGCGCGCAGGAGGCGTTATTGGCCGGGCGGCTCGATGTGATCCTGTTCGGCCGGGCCGATCTGCGCCCGGGGATCGAAACGCGCGTGCTGCTCGACATGCCGCCCTATGTTCTGGCGCCCGAGGGCCACCCGATCCTGAGTGATGTGCCCGTCGATCTGGCCGAGGTCGCGCGGCACCCGCTGATCCAGCCCGACAAGCCACTCGCCCGGCCCTATTTCGACGGGCTCTTCGCTACGCGCGGACTGACCCCCCGGATCGTGGCCGCCGCCGACAGCATAGAGATGGTGCGAAGCCTGGTAGGCGCGGGGCTGGGGCTGACGGTGCTCAGCATGCGGCCGCTCACACCGCTCTCCTATGGTGGCGACCGGCTGGCCACGGCGCCACTCGATTCGGGACTTCCGCCGCTGCAACTGCTGTCGGGACGCGCGGCCGGGCGGCCCCGGCGGCTGGTCTCGGTGTTTCTCGACGCGCTTCACGGCTGGATGGACAGCGGCGCGGCAGAGGAACTTACGGCAGGCAACGGCTGAGTGGCCGGTTTTCTCGGACCGGCACAAGACCGGCACAAAACCGACGCGATACCGACACCGGGTTTTCGGGCGAAGCCGACCGTCGCACGGAGCAGAATGTCAGGCCCACCACGGCCCGTGATGACGGCCCTCCTGCCCCAACCGTTCAAAGCCGTGATGACCGAAGTAATCCCGCTGGGCCTGAATGACGTTGGCACCGCCAAAGCCCTGTCGCATAGTGTCGACCCATTGCAACGCCGCCGCCATCACCGGCACCGCATGCCCCCCCGCTACCGCCGCCGACACCACCCGACGCAGGGCCGGCAGAGTCTGACCGAGACGCGTCGAAAAGGCCTCCGACAGGATCAGCTCGGTCTGCGGCGGCTCTTCGCGGAAGGCCCGCGCGATATCGTCGAGCAAGGCCGACCGAATGATGCAGCCCGCGCGCCAGATTTCGGCGATGCGGGCGAAATCGAGTTGCCAACCGAACTCGCCCGAGGCCGCTGCGAGGATGCGGAACCCCTGGGCATGGCCCAGCACCCGGGCCGCCATCATCGCATCGGCCAGCGTCGCGCCATCCAGTTCCAGCGCCTCGCGCGCGCCGCCCAGCCGGGCCTGCACCGTCTGCCGCGTCTCCTTTTCCGACGACCAGCTGCGCGCGCCCACCGCCGCCTCGATGGTACTGGCCGACTGGCCCATGCGCACCGCTTCCACCACCGTCCAGCGGCCGGTGCCCTTCTGCCCCGCCGCGTCCTTGATCACGTCGACCATGGGATGGCCGGTCTCGGGGTCATGGAAGCGCAGGATCTCGGCGGTGATCTCGATCAGATAGGATTTGAGCGGCCCCTTGTCCCATTCGGCGAAAAGCCCGCTGATCTCGGCCGGCGTCCAGGCCGCGCCATTGCGCAACAGACCGTAGATCTCGGCGATCATCTGCATGTCGGCATATTCGATTCCGTTATGAACGGTCTTGACGAAATGTCCCGCCCCATCGGGCCCCAGATGAGCGACGCAGGGCACGCCCTCATGGCGCGCGGCGATGGCTTCGAGCACGGGCTTGAGCTGCTGCCAGCTGTGATCGGTGCCGCCTACCATCATCGACGGACCGTGCCGCGCACCGTTCTCGCCGCCCGAGACGCCAAGCCCCACGAAATGAATGTCCTGCCCGGCAAGCGCCGCCGCGCGTTCCCTTGTGCGGTGGAAATCGGCATTGCCGGCGTCGATGATCGTATCGCCCGGCGACAGCAGCGGCACCACGGCCTCGATCATCTGGTCCATCGGTTTGCCCGACGGGATCATGAACAAAACGACGCGCGGCGTGGCGAGGTTTGCGACGAAATCCTCCAGCCGTTCGAATGGGTGCAGATTGCGGGCCAGATCGCCCGCTTCGGCGATGAAATCGGCGATCCACTCGGTCTCGCGGTTGGTCACCGCCACGTCGAAGCCCTTCTCGGCGATGTTGAGCGCCAGCGCGCTGCCCATGGTGCCGAGCCCGTAGATGCCGATCTGTGCCTTGGACATATAAGCGCCTTCTCCCGCTCCGCCGCATGCAGCCTATTGCAAATGCGGCCATGTGCAAGCGCCGCAGCGGTTCAGGGCCCGCGGCTGACGAGGTAGAGCGAGCCCATCAGCAGCAGCGCCGCCCCCCAGACCACCGCCGAATGGCTTTCCCCGAACAGCACAATACCCCAGCCGATACCGGCGAAGAGCGACACGAAGGTGCCGAAATTCACGAAGACGCCCCCGGTGTGCTTGATCAGGTAGAAATAAATCAGGCTTTCGACCACGCCCGCCGCCACAAAGATCAGGATGGCGGTTTCGGCCAGGGTCCAGCCCGACGACAGCGGCAGGGTGCCGCCGAAGAGCGCGAAGAGCGGCACCATTAGGATCGCGGCGGCGACGGTTTCGCCGGTGACAGCCTGCAGCGCGGTCATGCCCTCGGGCCAGTGGCGGGCTATGTAGATCGACTCGATGCCGTAGGAGAGCGGCACCAGCAGCGCCAGCAGGATCCAGGGCGCCATGCCGAAGCCCGGCGCCTCGACCTGCGGCACCAGGATCATCCCGACTGACAGGAGCCCGAGCGCCACTGCCGAGAGCCGCCGGGGCGAAACCCGCTCGGTGCGCAGGGCCAGGGCGATGGTGACAGCGACCACCGGTGAGGTGGAGCCGGTGAGACTGAGCAACCCGGTGCTGAGTTCCGCCGCCGCCGTCAGCGCGGCGAGGAGCGGGATCACATAGCCCAGCACCGAGGTGACGAGTAGAAACCGGAGGATGCCGCGCAGGCTGCGGATATGCTCGCCCCTGACATGCGAGATGGCGAGAAAGGCCACCGACAGAAGCACCAGCGCGATCATCACCACGGCGATTTCGGAATAGCCGCCGCTGGAGGTGAGCTTCAGCATGGCGAATTGCAGCCCCCACATCATCCCCATGAGAATGAGCAGCCCGGCCGCCAGAAGGCGGCCCGGCGCGGTGGCGGGGGCGGCGGGGTCGCTCACACCCCGAGGCACCAGCGCATGATCGCCTTTTGCGCGTGCAGGCGGTTTTCGGCCTCGTCCCAGATCACCGAGCGGGGCCCGTCCATCACCGCGCTGGTCACCTCCTCCTCGCGATGCGCGGGCAGGCAGTGCATGAAGAGCGCGTCGGGCTTGGCATGGGCCATCAGCGCGTCGTTCACCTGATAGGGGCGCAGCATGTTGTGGCGGCGTTCCTTGGTGGACTGGCTGTCATGCATCGACACCCAGGTGTCGGTAACCACCAGATCGGCGCCCTGCACGGCCTTTTCCGGGTCGCGTTCGATAGTGACGGAGCGACCCGCCTTGCGCGCGAGCCCCATGAACGTGTCCTCGGGGTCAAGCTGGGCAGGGCCGGTGAAGGTGAAGTCGAAGCCGAACTGCCCTGCTGCATGCAGGAAGGAGGCGCAGACATTGTTGCCGTCGCCCGACCACACCACCTTTTTGCCGGCGATGGGGCCGCGATGTTCCTCGAAAGTCATCACATCGGCCATCACCTGACAGGGATGGGTGCGGTCGGTCAGCCCGTTGATCACGGGCACGTCGGAATACTCTGCCATCTCGGTCAGGACCGACTCGTCGAAGGTGCGGATCATGATCAGGTCGACATAGCGGCTGAGCACGCGGGCGGTGTCGGCGATGGTCTCGCCATGGCCGAGCTGCATCTCGGCCCCCGACAGCAGCATCGTCTGCCCGCCCATCTGGCGCACGCCCACATCGAAGCTGACGCGCGTGCGGGTCGAGGGTTTCTCGAATATGAGCGCCACCATCCGGCCTGCCAGCGGCTGGTCGTCGTCCGGAGTACCGCGGGGGCGCCCGGCGCGGGCGGATTTCATCGCCGATGCCTGATCGAGAATCTGCCGCAGGGCGGCTGGGTCAGTTTTGTGGATGTCGAGGAAATGGGTCATTTGTTTTGGCTCTCTGGTGCCGGCGCATCCGGGGGCCTGCCCCCGGACCCCCGGAGTATTTTCAGCAAGATGAAGATCAGGCGGTTTCTCTGGCGAGGCCGCGTTCCACCTCGGTGGCGGCGGTCTCGAGACGGGTCACGGCCTCGGCGATCTCGGCGTCGGTGATGGTGAGCGGCGGCAGCAGGCGCACCACGTTGTCGGCGGCGGGCACGGTGATGACCTGCGCCTCATAGCCGGCCTTGACCACATCCGCATTGGGGGCGGTGCATTTGAGGCCCAGCATCAGCCCCAGGCCGCGCACGTCCGCGAAGACGTCCGGATGATCGGCCACCAGCCCTTCCAGCTTCTGCCGCAGCAGGCCGGCCTTGCGGTTCACCTCGGCCAGGAACTCCGGTTCGGCCACGTGGTCCATCACCGCGTTGCCCACGGCGCAGCCCAGCGGGTTGCCGCCATAGGTGGAGCCATGGGTGCCCGCGGTCATGCCAGAGGCGGCATGTTCCGTTGCCAGAACCGCGCCCAGGGGAAAGCCGCCGCCGATGCCCTTGGCCACCATCATGATGTCGGGCGCGATCCCGGCCCATTCATGGGCGAAGAGCCGGCCCGTGCGGCCCATGCCGCATTGCACCTCGTCGAGGATCAGCAACAGGCCGCGTTCGTCGCAAAGCGCGCGGACAGCCTTTAGGCTGTGGTCGGACATGGGACGGATGCCGCCCTCGCCCTGCACAGGTTCGATCAGGATGGCGGCGGTTTTCTCGGAGATCGCCGCCTCAAGCGCCTCGGGGTCATCCCAAGGGACATGGGCGAAGCCCGGCAGGAGCGGCCCGAAGCCCCTGGTCATCTTTTCCGAGCCGGCGGCGGCGATGCCGGCGGAAGAGCGGCCGTGAAAGGCGCCTTCGAAGCCGATGATCTCAACCCGCTCGGGCTGGCCCGCCTCGAAGAAATGCTTGCGCGCCATCTTCACCGCCAGTTCGCAGGCCTCGGTGCCGGAATTGGTGAAGAAGACGGTATCGGCAAAGGTGGCCGCGACCAGCTTGTCGGCCAATGCCTGCTGCTGAGGGATGTGATAGAGGTTGGAGGTGTGCCAGAGCCTGCCCGCCTGCTCGGTCAACGCCGCCACCAGTGCCGGATGCGCATGGCCCAGCGCATTCACCGCGATCCCGGCGCCGAGGTCGAGAAATCGGCGCCCGTCTTCCTCGATCAGCCAGCTGCCCTCACCCTTCACGAAGGAAAGGGGTGCACGGGAATAGGTCGGCAAGACGGACGGGATCATGGTGTCATATCCTTCAGATACGGGAAGACCTTTGAGTGCCTTACGCGGGGCGTCAAGTCAATTGTGGAGGAAGACGGAGCGCGCTGCGCCGGGAGATCGAGGCGTTCGAAACGTCAGGCGCGGGTGCGTCGGTGTCGGTCGGCGGGATATGCCAAGCGGTCGATCATGGCGCGGCGCTTAACCTGTCGATGACGCAGGGGAAAGGGGAAACTTGTACCCGGTGCAATTTCGCGGTGGACGGTGGACAGCATTCGGTTCAAGCCGGAGCCCATGTTCACGCCCCGCACGCAGAACCCCGCGCTGGCCGCGGCACTGACGCTGGCCGCCGCGGCCTTCGCCGCCGGCACCACGCTTCTGGCCAAGGCGCTGGGCACGGGCGCTTTGGGGCCCGAGATGCACGCACTGCAGATCAGTCAGGGGCGGTTCCTCTTTGCCCTCATCGCCATCGGCGCGGTTACCGCCGCGCTGCGCCCGCGACTGACCCGGCCGCATCTTCGGCTCCATGTCGCCCGCTCGGGGCTGGGCTGGGGCGGGGTGAGCCTGATGTTCGCCGCCGCCGCCTTCATCCCGCTCAGCGATGCGACGGCAATCAGCTTCCTCAACCCGGTCTTCGCGATGATGCTGGCGATCCCGCTGCTGGGCGAGACGGTGGGCCGCGTGCGCTGGAGTGCGGCGGGCATCGCCCTTGTCGGGGCGGCGGTGCTGACTCGCCCCGGCGGCGCTGTGGTCGAACTGGGCGCGCTGCTGGCCTTGGGCGCGGCGCTGATGCTGGGGGCGGAGGTGATCCTGATCAAGCGGCTGTCGGGACGGGAAAACCCCTTGCAGATCCTGCTGGTCAACAATGCCATCGGGCTGGTGATCGCGACCGCCGCGGCGGCCCTCGTCTGGCAGTGGCCCACCGCGCCGCAATGGGCGGCACTGGCGGGGATCGGGCTGTTGATGGCCGGTGCCCAGGCCTGTTTCGTCAACGCCATGGCGCGGGCCGATGCCAGCTTCGTGGCACCGTTCTTCTACGCCGCGCTGGTCTTCGCCGCGCTTTACGACGCGCTGGTCTTCGGTGTGATCCCGGATGCGGTCTCGGTGACTGGTGCAGCGATCATTCTATGCGGTGCCGGTCTTCTGGCCTGGCGTGAGGCGCGGCTGCGGAGGGGGCCGCCGCCGGTACGCCCCTCGCAGCCGATGTAAGGCGCCCGGGGCTTTCGCCGCGCGGCGCGGTCCGGTTGGGGTGATG